>NZ_LARL01000045.1:0-27119 GCF_000980295.1 Odoribacter sp. N54.MGS-14
CTTGTATCAGCCAGTGATTTTACCCATATGCCGACGAATAATCTGCTGACAGATACCCTGGAGTTTATTGCCGGGGATGAAAATAAATTGAAACTTCATGTTACCGGTGATATGAAAAATTATTTCAGGGATTGTGAATTGGTCTATGTGTGTGATACAACTGTACGTACAGGTTTGTCAACCCGTGTCGTGTATTCTTTGATCGAGATGAGCAAAGTCAATGTCAGTTTTTCTGCCAGTACAGTCAACGAAAGGAAAGCTCAGGTCGGTTTCAGGATATTGGAAGATGAAAAAACATTGGAAGTAACCGTATTCGATTATGCACCGGTTGACTTTTTTATGGAAATATATGATTTTTTCAAGGACGACCCCCAAGCCCTGATGTGGGATGCAAAAATTCAGTATATTTTCAGTTTGGTTGAGGAAGAATGAGATATATAGTCATTATTTTATGGATTGCATGTCTTGGGGCATGCAATCCGGATGTAAAGCAAAAGGTTACGGTAAACGGTAAGCTGACAAATTACAAGGGAAATAAAATATATTTTGAGATTTCCGGCCGGGATTCTTTAGTTAAAGCGGAGCTTGATTCGGCCGGCAGATTTTCTGCATGTTTGGAGTTGGATGAAGGGACTTATGTGCGCCTGATGAATGGGAAAGCCGCTTTTCCTTTGTATCTGGCACCCGGCATGAAACTCAGGGTTGAAATGGATGCAGCCAAAATAAAAAATGGCGAATATGGGTCGGTTGTATTTCCTGAAGGCATCAATAAAGAGACTCGCATGATGATACATTATTACGAGAATCAATGGTTCCCCTCTACGGAAGAGTTATTTATCTATACTCCGGCTGAATTTAGAGAGTTGCTGGATACGATTGTCGGCTATAATGATGGATTGATTGAAGATTTTTTGAAAGCTGATTCATCCGGTTATGACCGGGATTTTGCAGATTTGTTCAAACTGCAGGTGAAAGTACCTTTGGCTGTATCCTATTTCTATTATCCGGTGTATCATGCTTTGCTGAATCCCCAGGATCAGAGTGAAATTCCCGAAGACTTTAATATCTTCGATGAGATATTACCCAAGAATGACTCTATGATTTATAATAAGGTCTATCGTTACAAAACGTACGAAATTTCCTATTGGAATGAGAAAATCGCTCAGGAATTGAAAGACTTTTCCGGGGAACCGGCTCAGTATTTCAATGTATGGTTCGATAAACTTTCGGCTTTACATCTTTGTCCCCAGATTGCGGGTGATGTGGCTCATTCCTTTATTATGCGGCATGCCAAAGAAATGACTCCTGAAGTCAAAGAGATCGTCAGAAGTCGCAGTAAGGGGGTACTTATTTCCTCCAGCCAGCAAATAGAAGATTTTTGACTAGTAGAAGAGAAATCCGATAATCCGTATTTTTCAGAATATTTGTTTCTGAAAAAACGTGTCTGGAGTGGGTAAAAATGATGAGAGATTTGAGTTTTATTTTGACTGTTTTGTTTTTTTTTATGACTTTTGCCGGAGGATAAAGCAGAGATATGATAGTATGGAAAATACAGGTAAGATTTTTGGAATATCGCTGGGACCGGGAGATCCGGAATTGATTACTTTAAAAGCGTTGAAGGCTTTGAATGCCGTGGAGGTTATTTTTTGTCCGGGGACGAAATCCGGCGAAGGGCGGATGAAATCCCGGGCTTTGGATATTCTTCGGCAATTGGAGGTCGATGAAACTAAAATTCGTCTATTTCAGGTGCCGATGTCCCGGGATCGGCAGGAAGCTTTGTGTGCTTATGACCGGGTTTGCGGAGAGGTATTGGAATTGGTCAGATCAGGAAAATCAGTAGGGATTACAGCTGAAGGGGACGCTTGTTTTTATTCTTCTGCTCATTATATGTACGGGCAGCTTGCGCAGGTCGGTTTTCCGGTTGCGATGATCGCCGGTGTACCTGCTTTTATTGCTGCCGGGGCATCTGTCGGATTGCATTTGGTAAAACAGCAGGAACGACTGTTGGTGATTCCCGGGGATGTGATTGTCGAAGAACTGCTGGAAACTATAGTTGCCAAGCGTACACTCGTTATCATGAAAGTACCTTTGGGCGAGGCGGTATTGCGTCCTTTTATAGCCCGGCATCCTGAATTACACTATTATTATTTCGAACAAGTGGGAACAGGACAGGAATATTATTCTTCTGTGCGGGAAGAAATATTAGGGCATTCGTTTACCTATTTTTCTATTTTAGTGATAAAACCGGCTTTCTCCCGTTGAGAAGCAGGGGACGGGAGAAAGCAGTCACGGTTTCAATGAACTGTTTTTTTCTTATAGTACTTGCCTAAGAACAGCAGGATAAGCAGAGTAGGTACCCAAAGGGCTTTGACCGAATAGTTTCCTAACCGGGGATAGACATATTGGTCGTCATACGAGGTAAAAGACAGCTCTGCCGGGAAAAAGTAATGTCCGATTTTTGAGGCCATGCTACTTTGTTGCGGATAGGTCAGGGAATCGATCAAAGAATAATCCGTTGCGTCGAGAGCGAAAATATGTTCTCCGTCTTTTTTGTCGATGCTGACGGTCCAGTTGAAAAGATCTCCGATAATTTGTATATCGTCCTGCCGGGGATCGTATTTTCCTATCGGTAGGGGATATAACTGATAATCCGGATTGGATAATGCCCAAAGATTATTTTCCTGATCTGTCAGTAGTGCATAAAATTTACGGTTCGGATATTCTTTTACGAAAATATGTGTGATTTCAATTCCCTTGGGTAAGGGGATCGGACGAAAATAAGGACGTCCGCGCAATTGTTTCAGATGAAAAAGCCGGTGATCCGAATCGGTTAGAAAATATCCTTCATCGTACTCTTTTTTCACAGTGGGATTGCCTCCGATACACCGGACCGGAAAACGAAAGTCTTTCTTTTTCATTGCCTGGGTAAAAATTTCACTTTTCTTTTCCAGGATGGTGTTGGTTGCCATATCTATAAATTCGATCCGGTCGTTTAGCCGGAATACGTCTCCCGGCATTTGCAGGTCTACCCGTCCGGACATCGCTTCCAATAGCGGATACAAGCGGGGAACCGTTTTATTTATGTCCGAAGCGGATTGTCTGAAAATGAAATTGGTCAATCCTATTTTTTGCGGAGTTAGTTTTATTCCGTTCAGGCTGTCCGGCAGGCGGCCGTCGGAAGCGAGCTGATGGTAATAAAAGAAAGGCAATATGCTGTCGAACTGACGATCGGAATAAAGATGTCCGTTCCGGTCTTTGTATTGTACCCCTTTGTTTTCACTGTAGTCGAGACAGGCAAAATCATCGATGATGCAGCTGTATAGAGTGAAAGGATTGCGTATTGGCTGGGCGGTCATGAAATGGTAAAACCAGGGAATGAGCCAAAGGGATAAGACAAGGATGATAAAAACGAAAAATATTTTGCTATAGCGTGCCATTGATTTTATTTTTTAATGATGATCAGTCTTGTTTTCCGGCTTTAAAGCGTGTGACAGATAGCCAGGGCAATATGAATGTGAAACCGGTAAAAAGAAGCAGGATCCATATAAATCCGTCATATGCCTGAGGAACATTCGAGAGGAAAAAAATCCGTATAATACCGCAACTGATAAAAAAATTGAGAATCTTCCGTTTCCAGGTCGGTTCGAGGCAAATCCAGCTTGTCAGGGAATAGGCAGTAATACCGCCAATATACCAGGGAAGCGAGGTCAGCAGGATGCGGTCGGTTAGTTCCGGAGCCAGTATATTTTGAAGATAAACATACAGGATGAGATAGTCGATGAGATAAATGACGATCAGTTCACTCAGACCGGCAATCAGCATCAGCATTAGCATCCGGTTTTGAGGATATGGAAGATGCAGAGTCAGCTTTAACCGTTTTTGCTGCATTTCGGGTACAAATTGGACAATGGCAAGCAAGAGTCCTGCCAATAGGGGGATATAGGTCAAAGTTTCGATAAAAACGACATCCCTGCTCAACAGGATTTCCCATAAATGGGCTACTCCCCTGAAATTGATCACTCGTTGTACTCCAAGCAGGGCGTAAATGATGAATATGACCGATACGGTTAAAGCGATAGGAAAGTAACGGCGTGTTTTGATCCATTCTTTGTAAAAAATTGCTTTTTTCATAAATTCAATATTTTCCGGTTAACCCGATAAAAACGTCTTCCAGATTCATTTTTTCAGCGGATAAAGAAGTGTGTGGGATTCCGTTTTGTTCCAGCCACTGTTTGACATATTCCATATCCTGAAAAGAATAGGTCTCGGCATGCCCGCGGATTACGGAGGTATTGTAGAGTTGGGAATCCGCCGGTAATTGTACTTCTCCGCTCCCGGTTGTAAAGCGGTAACGGGTGAAGCTGTTCAGTAAGTCGTTTACCGGTTTTTGAATCAGAATTTTTCCGTAATCCATGATGATACAATCGTCGATCAGACGTTCCATATCCTGGATGATATGGGAAGTCAGGAAAATGGTTTTCGATTCGGCTTTAGCGTATTCTTTCAGGTATTCGATAAACAGCCGGCGATAACCGGGATCCAAACCGAGCGAGAAGTCGTCCAGAACGAGTAATTCTGCATTTTGAGCAAGGATTAGTCCTAAAGCTACCTGTGAACGCTGGCCACAGGACATCCGTGAGATTTTTTGTCCGGGAGCGACTTTCAGTTTGTGCATCAGTTCGTAGTAGGCATCTTTATTCCAAGCCGGAAAGAAGGCGGAATAAAACCGTTCGATTTCTTTGATCGTCATAAATGTGTATTGTACGTGCCCTTCGATCAGCAAAGCCATCCGCTGCCGGGTCTGCGGATTCATGTTCCGGATATTTTCCCCGAATATCCGGCATTCTCCGGAATGGGGCTGTAAATATCCGCTGAGAATATTGATCGTTGTGGTTTTACCGGTTCCGTTCTTACCCAGTAAACCCAGGATACGACCCCGGGGAACCTGAAAACTTAAATTTTCGTATATCAGCCGTTTCCCATAGTAGTGAGTCAGGTTTTGGCATTCTATGATATTATCCTGCATATTGAATTGAATTAGAATTTAAGACTGCAGCCGACCGTGATCCGGTCAGAATAATTGTGATTCCGGAACCTGCAATGTTGCCAGCCGATGTCTGTGGATAAAGTGAACGTATGGTTTAACGGACGGTTCCATACGATGGACAGTTCGTAGCGGCTGAAATCGCTTTTCAGGTTTTCATATTGTTGCCGGACGGCATTTTTGATCAGTTCTTCGGAACTTAAGCGGTCGATATCCAAATGGCTGGTTGTCGTTCCGAAATAGTCGCCCGCGATCGAAATCCGGAACAATGATTTTCTGAGCATGAGCAGGGATGAAACGGACAGACCTCCCTGATATTTGGAATCTTTCAGGGAAAGAGAGGGGGACAGATACCCTGTGCTGACAGAGCGGAAACCGATCCGTGGCTCTACCCATAGTATATCCTGCTGTTCATTTCCCCAGCCCCATATTCCGTTTAACAACAAGGCATATATTTTATTGCTGTATTGTTCCAAATCGTTGATTTTCGGATAATTGCTACTACTGCCTTCTCCGTAGACAAATTCAGTACCTTTTCGTTTATGGTACAGCCCTTCCAGTTGGATGCCCTGCTGATGTCCCGGGGCAGACCGTTTCCATCCCCAGGCGCCCTGGATGCTGTTTTCCTCCAACCGGGTCAATGGCAGGTAATTGTGAGCCAGCATGGTTCGTTTGATGTTCAGCTTGTGAAAATGGACACTGCCGTAAAAGCCTTGCCGGTCGTGCGGAACGAGGTCGATACCTCCTCCGATGCTTCCTCCGTCGTATTGTATTCCTGTATTTCCGTCTGAAAACCGGGTACTATACATACCTAATCCCAGCATTTGATACACTTTGGATACGCCCAGGTCCGAAAAGAATTTGATACTGTTCCGTTGACGGTAAATCCTTCCGTAAACCGCGGCTCCGATGAGGTATCGGGTATGGACCTGCCAGGCAGCACCTCCCGACAATTTCAGATCGGAAACAATATTGCGCGGCCGGGGATCGGTTTTCCGGTATTCGATCATTGCCCGGTAGTCTCCGCTGAGTCCCCAGGAAAAGTGTTTATAGATCCGCGAGTAGCCTCCGCAGAATGTATAGGATTCGGTATTCAGGTCGCCTCCGGCTGTGTCGGCCATAATGTATGGGTACAGCAGTTCGAAATCGGAAGTTTCGTTCCAGCAAACCGATTTGATTTTTCCGGACCGGTATCCGGCATGCCCCCAGACAGTGGTTCGGGGATTCAGGTGGAGGTAACTTTCGGCCCGGAATACTCCTTGCCGGTATCCGCTCCCTTGTTGTACGATAACGGCTTCCTTTTCATTTTTGTATTCTCCGCTTAACCGGAGAGAAGAGAGACTGAATTGCCGGGCATAGGGTTGTAAGGCCGGATTGGCATATGACTTTTCTCCGAAGGCGAACAGAGGGGAAAGACATTCCCGGACGGCTTGGAGGCTGTCCGGGTTGTCTTTTCCTATTCCTAAGATCGGTGTCGTATACAAAAACAATATGATGAATAGATAACCGTTCCTTTTCATGGATATTTGTTTATTCTTTCAGAGACGGGGTCGCATCGGCTTCGAAGTCTACTGTCGAATTGTTGGTGTCTTGTAATATTTTGCGTCCGTTAACTGTCGATTCGACTTTCCGCCGTACGGATTTGTTGTACCGATTGGGATCGTGATCTATGCTACCACAGTGTGTCCAGCCGGCATCCAGGGAAGAAGAGGTGACAATCCACTGGAATTTGGATTCTACACTTAGATTGACGGCATCGATGATCCAGGAATTGGGGACGTAATAGGTTTCTTTTTTCATGGGAAATGAATATTCGTTAAAAACGAATGTGTAATTGGCTGTATAGGCATATTTTGCCAGGAAAGTTTCTTTGTCTGTTTCCATTTTGGCTAAGGCATAGCTATGGAATCCCCGGTTGTGTAAGCCGGTGTAAGTAGCTGTGTAAGAATACCATTTGTCCAGGTTGGGTACTTTCGGATTATCTGTATCCAGAAAGTTGGGGTTCGAAGATTCGTCATAAAATTCGAAGTCTGCAACACTCAGATCGAATGAGTTGGGATTGGCTTCTGTATGATTGCTGGCATCCAGGGCCAATAGCAGGGATTCGCCCGGCTGTACAGGATGATCCTGACCGGAACCCGGAATGACGAAAATGAAGTCTACAGAGAACCCTTGTTCCATAATATCCGGGGTATAATCTTGCTTGTCTACGGTCATAAATTCCGATTCCAGAATTGCCAGACCGTCGGCATACAGTACTTCTGAAGAGTTGTTGTAAATTTTGATGTATTGGTCAGCGCTGTATTGGTCTCCGGAAGGAGTCGTACTACCGGCGAAATAGATCTCTTCAATGACGAAACCGTTGGTAGAGGGGGTATAGAAAGACATGACCTGTGCGGGCAGGGTCACTGTCGTTCCGCTGATGGTTACCGATTCCTGATAAGCACGGATATTGGCAACTGTCGGAGTCTGGATACCACTGATCGAGTAGCTGACTTTTCCCTCTGCAATAACTCGGTATAAACCTTCCGGGACGGTTGCCGTGACGGTGACGGTTTGTTCGTTCATACTGACACTGCCATCGTATTGGGTGTTGGTGTTGATGTTGGTGATGGTTACCTTCAGATCCGATAGGGTCGGGTTTTCGATATCTTCCGGTAGTGACAGCGTCCAGCTTACCTGACTTTCGGGGACTGCTTTATCATCATCATCGCAGGCTGTGAATGTGAAAGGAATGATAAATGCCAATAAAATGGCCTGAAATAGATTGTACTTAGATTTCATAATATTAAATGTTAAAATTTAGTTCCATACCAAAATAAGGAGATTGACCGATCTGTCTGACCTTTACTCCATTGGAGGTGTAATCGGGATGACAGCTGATCAGGCGGTTGACAAAAAGCGCCAGATTGATCCGGTCTCTATATAGTTGTTTTGTGACTTTCAGATTGAAATTGACATTGAAAGCCTCGCTGATTCTCCGGTCGAATAGGGCTTCATTGTATGATTTTTTCAGCCATTGCAAATACATATCCTGGCTGGATTCTTCGGTATAAGGATAACTATTGCCCTGACTGTCTATATAATATTCGGGAATCCCGCTTTTCCATTCCGTTTGCTGATTGCTGAACCACAGGCATTGTGCCGACAGGGAAAAGCCTAGTTTCAGGTTGGGAATATGGGTGTCGAACATAAAATTTGTATTGAAGCTTTTTCTGATGTATCCGTCGGGATCGGTGTACCAGCCGACATAAGGTAACCGCCGGTTGTTGATGATCTTGGTACTGCTTTCATAGTAACCCTGACTATTGGAATAGACGGTCCGGAAGTAGGCTCCTGAAATGGTGATCCGGGTGGCCAAAGCCGGAATCCGTTTACTTGAAAACTGAAACTCGACGCCTGTTTTCCGGAGTTTTGTCCCATTGGTCGTGATGCCGTATATACACATCAGGGTATCTTGTGTATAAGTCATCTGGCTTAGATCGGGGGGACCGTCTAAAGTCGTTGCATCGATGGAATTGTTATCGTATGTTTTATAAGCCAGCGGTAGCAGCCGGGTTCCCGTCCGGAAACCGGAGGTCATATTTTCTTTAAAATAGGTGACACTGAGATTGTTTTCAGCGTATGTTATATTCCCCCGGATTTCCCATTTGAAATTCCGGGCAGCCGACAAATCGGGGTTCGTCCGGTCGATGATGTAAGTGATCATCTGCAGACGTCTGTAGGCCGGATTGTTGTGATAATAGTTCAGTTGTATGATGTCTTCATATAACAGATTGGGATACAATTGAGTCAAAGAAGGCATCATGGAATGCCATCCGATCCCTCCTCCTATTTCGTAGCTTAGTTTCTGGTCTCCGATGAAGAAAGCGGGAAACAGCCATTTCATGTTGACACGTGGATCGAAATAAAATTTGTTGTGGAGTTTATATGCTTTCGGTAGATTCAGAAGGGAAGAAGCCCGGACTCCAGCCTGTATTTCCAAGGTATGGGTACTGACCGGTAATGTAAAATAATCCTCGGCAAAAAAGGATAGGTCGTGTCCTGCCGGTATGTCGTTATAGGGGCGGGGACGTGTAGAGATGGAGGTGTAGTTGACCGGCCGCAGGGGATCGTAAAGTTGTCCTTCTCCGAAATTTTTATCCATCTGCCAGTCTGTACCTATTTTCAGTTCCTGTCTTGTTTTGGCTATAAATAACCTGAAATTACCCGTTAACCGGACATAGGCTCCGAAAGGACGGTTGTCTACTTTTTGAGTACCTACGAATTGAAAGGGCAGAAAGACGCCGTCATGTTCACCTGCTTCATTGCTGTTCGGAGCAGCCATGGCCCGGCTGAGAGAATTATAGCGTACCTCATCGACCTTGTCTTTGGAAAAACTGACAGAACTATTAAAAGATAAGGAATTGAAAAATGCGGTTTGGTTTTCCGATTGCCATTCGATATTATTGATCCAGGACAGCCGGTTGATTCTGGATTTGTAACTGTCTTCTTTATGACGATTGATGTCCGGGTCGATTTTTTCGGTATTGAACGAACCGTTATAATCGGCGTGAGTACTGTAAAAGACATTGTACGGACCGGTTTTCCAGGTTTTTTCCAACCGGAGGGAAAAGGTCAGGCGTTTGTAGTTTTCCAGATTGTCCCGGGGGTCTGCCTTGGCATCCAGCCAGTCGATATCGCTGTTGATTTTGATTTGCCGTTTCGGAAATTCGAATCCTTTTCCCAGGTAAACCAATTTACTGCTTTCATCTGCTTTAAATCTGGCATTGAAATGGTTACCTCCCATTTTACGTTTGATTTTTACGATTCCGCTGGTCAGATTTCCGTATTCTACCGAGGGAATACCCCGGATGATTTCCACTTGTTCGATTCCATCGGTAGAAATGCTGCGCATATCGACACCCCGGTTTACGGTACTTCTTTTCCGGTCGTCTGTACTTGCTTCACCGCTGACGTACAGCATATCGGCTCCGGTATTGATCGGTGTACCGTTGATGAAAAAAGCGACACCGCGGGAAGCGACATCGTAGTCGGAACTCGAAGAACCTTCGCCGGCTTCCCGCAACCGAATCGGGTTTACCTGATTTAGGGCCGGATCCGCTGAACGTCCCCCCGGTAACAATTCCAGGAGATCGCTGAAACTGGAAGGTTGAAGATGTTCCATGGCTTTGCGGTCGATTATCGAGGAGGAAGTCATACCATGAGACTCCCGGGCGGTGACGATAACTTCCTGCATGACAACCTGATCGGGAGCCAGCAGAATATGCCGGGAAAAATCACCTGTAATCCGGATGGTGTCGGTATAAGTTTTATAACCGATAAAACTGACTTTCAATTTATAGACTCCTGTCTGAACGGAGGGGAATAAATATTCGCCTTGTGCGTCGCTACTTCCTGCAATGATTTTATGATTATCCTGTGTCAGGCTGATTGTCGCCAAAAAAAGGGGTTCATGATTGATAGAATCGCACACTGTAATCCGGATGGGGAATGTATTCTTTCTTGTGTTTTGACCGGTCAGATTATCAGTCAAAACAAAAATCAGAATGATTGCCCATAGTGTTTTCATGTTTTTATTAAAATTTAATTTGAGATCGCAAAGTTTGTAAAGCTGTCAGAGAAAAAAAATCCCCATTTATTGTTATTTTTTTTCTTACTGGGATAACGGGATATGATTACTTGATTTTAGAGTAAAGACAGGATGTATTTACCAGAATAATCGGAAAATCCGGATTTGTCAGGTAGTTTAAAATACCTAAAAATTGTGATTACAAAATCGATAGAGAAAGCTTTACTTCGCATGCTTAATTGAAATTTTGTATGATACAATTTAGAACATTATTCCTGTCTGTATTCGGACTGTTCATGATGGCCTGTGCCCGGGAGGAAATCATCGTATCTGAAACTTCTGTACAGGACACTCCGATCGGGATGCAGGCACAAAAAGGACGCCTTCGTTTAAAATTTAAATCCCGGTTTGCCGGGAAAGCTGAGCAGGCGGTATATACCCGTGCCGGAACCGGAGATATCCGGATCGTATCTATGAAACGGTTATTTCCCTTTGCCGGGAAATTTGAAGAAAGGACCCGGAAAGCGGGTCTGCATCTTTGGTATGAGGTCGAGTTCGACGAACAGACACCTGTGACCCGGGCTCTCGCCTTATTGGGAGATACAACGGAGATTGAGATCGCAGAACCGGTATACATTATCCGTAATACCGGAGGAGAGGGAACGGTTCCTGTCCGCTCTGCCGGAGAGCGGAATTCGGATGGAACTGCACCTTTCAATGATCCGGAACTATCCAGACAGTGGCATTATTCCAATACCGGAGAGTTACCGAATTCTGTGGCAGGGGCGGATATCAATTTATTTGCGGCCTGGCAAAAAAATCAAGGGTCGAGGGAAGTTATTGTGGCGGTCATCGACGGAGGTATTGATTACCGGCATGAGGATTTGACCGGAAATGTAGGAAATCCTGCAGAATTATTCGGAGAGCCGGGGGTCGATGATGATGGGAATGGGTATATCGATGATATATATGGATGGAACTTTATCAATGGAACGAATCAGATCGAAGCGGATGATCATGGGACCCATGTTGCCGGTACTATCGGGGCTGAGAATAACAATGGTGTCGGTGTTTGCGGTATTGCCGGTGGACATGGCGGAAATACGGGAGTATGGTTGTTGAGTTGTCAGCTGTTCGGGACGATAGATGGCCGGGAGGTTTCTGCTTCTTTCCCGGAAATGATCAAATATGCTGCGGATGCCGGTGCGGTTATCGCTCAGAATAGCTGGGGGTATGAAAATATCACTTATTTACCCCGGGCAGATCAGGAAGCGATCGATTATTTTATTCAGTATGCCGGAGTCGATGAACGAGGGGAGCAGACAGGGCCGATGAAAGGAGGAGTAGTCATATTTGCTGCAGGTAATGAAAATAAAGATTACCGGACTTATCCGGCGGCTTATGAAAAAGTCGTTTCTGTTGCGGCTTATGCTCCTGATTACAAAAAAAGCTGGTATTCCAATTTTGCCGACTGGGTCGATATCACTGCTCCGGGCGGGACATACGGCTATGGGAGGAAGTATAACGGTGAATGCCCTGTATACAGTACGTTACCGGATAACCAGTACGGCTATATGCAGGGGACATCTATGGCTTGTCCTCATGTTTCGGGTATCGCTGCTTTAATCGTATCCCAATTCGGAGGGCCCGGATTTACTCCGGAAAAACTTTTGGCTCACCTGTATCAGGGAACCCGGGACATCGATATTTATAATCCGGAGTATGCGGGTAGATTGGGGATAGGGGCCGCTGATGCCTATTTGGCTCTTGCTGAAGATCAGGGAATCGCTCCTCAGGCTGTCGATACCTTATACTGCGGAAATACTTCCGGAGTGGTTGACGTGACCTGGCAGATCTCGGCCGATGAAGATGATGGCAAACCTTTTCAGTATTTGGTTTGTTGGAGTGAAGACCCTTTGGGGCAATTGGATCCCGGACGGTTACCCGAAGGAGTTGCTTCGGTACGGGTTACTGTTCCCAGGGCCGGGCAGGTCGGGGATACGATGGCGTGCCGGCTGACAGCTATCCGGGGAGAAACCCGGTATTATGTAGGTATTGTTGCTATTGATCCCTGGGGACATTATTCCGGGACTACGACGGTTTCTTTTGTGTCGCCGCATAATGAACCCCCGATGATTACTTCTGAATATGAGGAACAAGCGCTTACTTTGAAGTATAACCAAACCGGAGAAATAGTTTTTTGGATTTCAGATCCTGAAAACCAGGAATTTAATTATGAATTGGAAGATGAAAACCATCTGGCGGCAGCGACACAACTGAATGACCGGATTACGGTGAAAATACGTAATTATGGATTTCAGGCCGGGACATATCGTTTGTGTCTGAAAGTGACGGATAGCGGAGGGGCAATGGCTTCCAAAGAATTTACGGTGGTTCTGGAGCCGAACGAGAGTCCCCGTTTGCAATCTCCTTTTGAAAATGTATGGTTCGGTTCCTTGCAGGAAGTGCGTACGGTGTCGCTGGCCGCTCATTTTACTGATGAAGGTCCCGGAGGCTTGAGTTATGCTTATGAATATGATCCGGCCTATTTGACTTTAACTTCCGGGCAGGGAGAATTTAGACTGAAACCCTTGAAATTCGGTCTTTCCCAAGTGAAAATCACTGCGACGGATGCTGAAGGGCTTGCCGGGGAAACTGATTTTTTGGTGATGACCCATGACTATCGGCAAGAGGTAACCTTTTATCCCAATCCGGTTATGGATAAACTGAATGTCCGGATGGGGCGGGAAGTAGAAGGAACTATTTACCTGACTTTTTCGACGCTGGACGGACAATTGGTCAAAAAGGTGAATGCTCCGATCGGACCTTTTGCTCCGGTGGAAGTAGACCTTTCCGGTTTGAAAAAAGGAACGTATGTCGTACAATTGAAATATTTGCAGGAAACCTATACCCGAACTCTAATAAAACAATGAAATAATGAATCGTATTTTTTATATATTGGTGATATGTTGTCAGGCATTCGGAGTATCCGCACAGTCGGTGGCTGATGCCGGTTTGTTTACGTATTCGGCGGCCGGGACGGTTACAGCTTCTTTGGGAGGCAACGGGGTTGCCTGGGGACCGGATGCTTTTGCTGTGTTCAGGAATTCGGCACAGGGGGCCCTGGCTGATGCGAAGGTTATTGCCGGTTATGCGGTTTCTTCCTGGATGC
Source organism: Odoribacter sp. N54.MGS-14 (assembly GCF_000980295.1). Lineage (NCBI taxonomy): Bacteria > Pseudomonadati > Bacteroidota > Bacteroidia > Bacteroidales > Odoribacteraceae > Odoribacter > Odoribacter sp. N54.MGS-14. Next base: position 13,789 of record NZ_LARL01000045.1, read on the forward strand.
CGGGATGGAATTTGGCGGATCGGCATTGGATACATGATGCCGGAGGGCTGTTTACATTCGGAGGAAGACAGGCTGTACTTACCGGAGTGCGTTATCTGAATCTGCCTATTGTCGAATTGACTGATGAAGAAGGAAATCTTCAGAGCCGTTTTACTCCTTACGCCTTGGAAGTGGATGCCGGATATGCTTATGCTTGGAGAGGAAAGCTGGCGGCCGGGCTGACGTGCCGCTATTTCCGCCTGGACCAAAAAACATTGTTGACAACATATGTAGCTTGTGATCTGTCTTTGTTTTATCGCGATTCGCTTGCCGGACGTCCTTACTTCTGGCAGGCGGGAATGCAGCTGTCGAATATCGGTGAGGCTTATCTGCCTTTAAAAATCGAGTATGCCGTGAGTGCCGGTTGGGAACAGGGGGCACATCGGGTGATGTGTACCGGAGGAATAGCCCATCAGGAATTGGCTTATGGATTTTGTACTTTGGGAAGTGCAGGAGTAGAGTATTCTTTCCGGAAGAAGATATTTTTACGGGGCGGATACCGGAGTGGCAGACCTGCGAAAGGTATATTTGCCTGTACGGCTTTGGGAGGCGGGATGAAATGGCACGGAATCGGCCTTGATGCAACCTGGAGACTGGCATCTTCCGACAGTCCCCAGAGAAATGCATGGCATCTGGCCCTTACTTTTGCGATTTGAAAATCAGGAAAAGAATATGAACCCGATAGGAATGAGCAAACCGAGTGCGAATTCGATCCCTCCGCGTCCCCAGAAACCTTTGGGGCCTTTGATCATAATCAAACCGGTGAAGGTAATTATCAGTAGAGACAAAATGAAAATATCTGAAAATACAGTCCACCAACGAGACGGATTATAATGAAGGCGATTAAACCAGCTGATAACCGGCCGTTTTTTGATTGACTCGTAGATCCCTTCTCCGCTTTCAGTGTGGATTACCAGAGAACTTCCTCCCTTTATGAAGATTTTGATGCATCCCGGTTCAGGGGAATAATGTTTCAGGTAACGGTTCTCTTCTCCGATTGTTTTTAACAGTCTTTCGGCAAATTCCCGGTTTATTTCCTGGGGATTCGCCGGGATTGGCTCGGTAAACCGAATTTGTTTTTGCCGGATGAGATAATCGGAATTGAAATCCTTTTTGTGGTTGAGCATAAAACCAGAGATGGCATAAATCATCAGTATGCCGGCAAAAAAAAAGGAGAGGTCACGATGAAGTAACCTGCTCCATTTACGGATGATATCAGAATATGATTTTTGTGACATAATTTATTCGACAATTTCGTATGTATCTCCTTCAATGTAATAGAAAGACAGGTAATTTTTGCCTTCTTTGGCTTGACGGTCGGCGATCCTTTGCCGGAAATTGGTGATCCGTTCTTCGATGCTGTTGGCAGGCGCTTCTCCCCTTGCTTTTTGTTCGGATGCACATCCTTGCTCTGTCGTACCGTGTTTCTCCGCAGTCTGGGCTTTCACCTGGGCTTCCCATTCGGTCAGATAGGCTTCATCGATTCGCTGTTCGACTAATTTTCCTGTTATCCGGACCAGATTGTTTACGGTTTCGGGTTTGAAACTGCCGATTTTCGTGCCGGCCTCTACACGGATGGTTTTGGTGTCATCGCTACCCATCAGGAAGATTTTGCCGCCTCCGTGAGCACAGATGTGCGTACAGAGCGCTTCTGTCGTGAAAGTTTTTCCGGTCAGACTGTCGGCCCGGGCCAATATGTCGTCCACTTCCAGAATCTGGGATTGTGACATTTGGGATTGTGACGTGGCCGATTGAGTCGTTTTGGATTTGCAGGATGTCAATAGACAACTTGTAATAGTTGTCAGCATGATAAATAACAAAATATGTTTCATTGTTCCGATTTTTAAATTTCGGTCAAAAATAGAGCTTATTTTCACTTTTTTAAATACCAATATGTAGGTATTTAGAAGGTTGAGAGTGGGGATATTCGGTTTTAGATATACTCCGGGTGAAATATTTTTGATATTCATTTTTTACTTCCGGCTTTTTCATATATCTTTGCAATCCCTATCGAGTATGGGGAGAGTATTAATTTTTTAATTAGAAACAATGTCTACAAAAATCAGATTAGCGAGACACGGACGTAAAGGTCGTCCATTCTATCATGTAGTGATAGCAGATAGTAGAGCACCACGCGATGGTCGTTACATTGAGAAAATCGGAACTTATAATCCGAACACTAACCCGGCTACTATCGATCTCAAGTTCGACAGAGCTTTGTATTGGTTGATGACTGGTGCACAGCCTACCGATACTGCTTCAAGAATCCTGTCCTATAAAGGTGTATTGTTGAAAAAACATCTGTTGGAAGGCGTTAAAAAAGGTGCTTTTGATGAAGCTGCTGCTGAAGCTAAATTTGAAGCCTGGATGAAAGAAAAAGAAGCTAAAATACAGGCTAAAATTCAGAAATTGGCTCAGGCCGGTGATGCAGCTGCTAAAGCTGCTTTGGAAGCCGAAGCTAAAGTTCGTGCTGCGAAAGAAGAAATAATTGCTAAGAAAAAAGCTGAATTAGCTGCTGCCGAAGCTGCTAAGAAAGCTGAAGAAGAAGCTGCTGCTGCTCCAGCTGAGGAAGCTGCTGCCGAAGCTCCTGCTGCTGAATAATTTTCTGGTAATGATTACACGGGAAGATTGCTTTAAAGTCGGAGAAGTTGCAAAAACACATAACCTGCAAGGGGAAGTGGTTATTACTACCGATAGCGATCTGCTCGAAAAATATGCAGACGAACCGGTGTTCCTCCTTTTGGACGGAGCGCCGGTTCCTTTTTTTATAGCTGATGAAGGCTTGACGGTCCGTAATCATACTTCTTATATTGTAAAATTCGACTATGTCGATACCTTAGCCCAGGCAGGACGGCTTGTCGGATGTGAAGTCCTCTTCGAAAAAGAATTGCTGGAGGGACAGGAACCGGAAGAATCGGGTTATGATATTTTCGAATTAATCGGTTTTGAAGTGAAAGATCAGGTTTCCGAAGAAACAGGAGAAGTAGCGGATGTTGCCGATTATTCCGGTAATGTTGTGCTGACGGTTTCCATTATGAATAAGGAGATTCTTTTACCCTTTTCCGAAAATTATATCTGCAAGATCGACTTCGAGCATAGCCGGTTGCTGGTGCAGATTCCCCGGGAACTTGTAGAATTGAATTGACAACTCTGTTTTCCGATGCTTGTTCCGGGTGTCCTCTTGTTGAAAACTATTTCTGTTAAAATACTTGTTTGTTTCATTTTTGTTATTCACCAAAACTATATTTTGGAAAACTTTTAACCTGTTGGTAACTTTTTATTTTGTTGATAAATAAATGGTTGTCTGTTTGTTTTGGAAAACTTGTCGAAAAAATCATGGAGAAAAGTTATCATCTTTGATCTATTTTTCTATATATTTGCAATATCCTAATGCAGAAAAAATCTATTAAATCAATATGCTATGAATGAATACGAAACAAAGGGGAAGGATACTTATACGCAAGAAGAAGCGTTTCAGAGTTCATTGAATTATTTCAACGGCGATGAATTGGCTGCTCGGGTTTGGGTGAATAAGTATGCATTGAAAGATTCTTATGGGAATATTTTTGAAAAGAATCCCGATGATATGCATCGTCGGTTAGCCAAAGAAATTAGCAGAATAGAAAACCGTTATCCGAATCCGCTGAGTGAGGATACAATTTTTGAGGTATTACGGGATTTTAAATATATTGTGCCGCAGGGAGGTCCTATGACCGGTATCGGAAATGAGTTTCAGATCGCTTCTCTCTCTAATTGTTTCGTGATTGGAAATGAAGGTCCTTCGGATTCATACGGTGGAGTTATGAAAATCGATCAGGAACAGGTGCAACTGATGAAACGCCGGGGTGGAGTGGGACATGATTTGTCTCATATCCGTCCGAAGGGTTCGCCTGTAAAAAATTCTGCATTGACTTCTACCGGTATCGTTCCGTTTATGGAGCGATATTCTAACTCTACCCGGGAAGTTGCTCAGGACGGTCGGCGTGGGGCTTTGATGCTGAGTGTGTCGATCAATCATCCTGATTCGGAAAGCTTTATCGATGCAAAGATGACCGAAGGGAAAGTAACAGGTGCGAATGTATCCGTGAAGATCGATGACGAATTTATGCGGGCGGTGATCAACGACGAAGAATATGAACAAAAATATCCGGTTTATTCCGATGAACCGAAAAACCGGAAACAGATCAATGCACGCCAATTGTGGAATAAAATTGTACACAATGCCTGGAAATCGGCTGAACCCGGTATCCTTTTTTGGGATACGATCATCCGCGAAAGTGTACCCGATTGTTATGCAGATAAAGGATACCGTACGGTTTCTACCAATCCTTGCGGTGAAATTCCTTTATGTCCTTATGATTCTTGCCGGCTGCTGGCTATAAATCTGTATTCCTATGTACAGAATCCGTTTACTAAAGGAGCCTTTTTCGATTTCCCTTTGTTCAAGAAACATGTAGCTATCGCTCAGCGGATAATGGATGATATTATCGATCTCGAATTAGAGAAGATCGATGCTATTCTGGATAAGGTACACGAAGATCCTGAGAGTGAAGAAGTGAAAGGCGTAGAAATTCGCTTATGGGAGAAAATCAAACAGAAAGCGAAAGAAGGCCGGCGGACCGGAGTGGGTATTACGGCCGAGGGAGATATGCTGGCTGCTTTGGGTCTGCGTTATGGAAGTGAAGAAGCGATCGATTTTGCTGTGGATATTCAGAAGACTTTAGCGGTCGAAGCTTATCGGGCATCTGTACATCTGGCAAAAGACAGAGGGTCTTTTAAGATTTACGATACTCGCCGTGAGGAGAATAATCCCTTCATCAAGCGCTTACGCGAGGCCGATCCTGACATGTATGCCGAAATGGTGAAGTACGGACGCCGGAATATTGCTTGTCTGACGATCGCACCAACCGGAACGACAAGCCTGATGACTCAGACGACTTCCGGTATCGAACCTGTGTTCCTGCCTGTATACAAACGGAGAAGAAAGGTAAACCCGAACGATCAGAACGTACATATCGATTTTGTGGATGAGTCAGGGGATAGCTATGAGGAATTTATCGTTTTCCATCACAAGTTCGCTGATTGGATGAAAGCGAATGGTTATGATACCACTAAATGCTATACCGACGAAGAAATCGATGAATTGGTAGCACAGTCGCCGTATTATAAAGCAACTTCCAATGATATCGATTGGGTGGCTAAAGTACGTATGCAGGGACAGGTGCAGAAATGGGTGGACCATTCTATCAGTGTTACGGTCAACTTACCCTCGGATGTAACCGAAGAATTGGTCGGTAATCTTTATATCGAAGCCTGGAAGAGCGGTTGTAAAGGATGTACGGTCTATCGCGACGGTTCACGGGCCGGTGTATTGGTGTCTAATAAAGATAAAAAACAGACTACTAGTCCTAATGAAATGCCGGCAAAACGTCCGATGGAACTGGATGCCGATGTCGTGCGTTTCCAGAATAACAAAGAAAAATGGATTGCTTTTATCGGTTTGTATAACGGTCGGCCTTATGAGATATTTACCGGTATCGCCGATGATGAGGAAGGAATTATGCTGCCTAAAGCGGTTACTTCGGGTAAGATCGTCAAGCATTATGATGCTGAAGGAAATTCCCGGTATGATTTCCAGTTCCAGAACAAACGGGGTTTTAAAACGACGGTAGAAGGGTTGTCTTATAAGTTCGATAAAGAATACTGGAATTATGCCAAATTGATTTCCGGGGTTTTACGCCACGGTATGCCGGTGCATCAGGCTGTAGAACTGGTGGCTTCTATGGAATTCGATAATGAAAATATCAATACCTGGAAGAATGGCGTCGAAAGAGCCTTAAAGAAATATATTCCCAATGGAACAGAGGCTACCGGCGAAAAATGTGAGAATTGTGGCTCTCCGGTGGTTTATCAGGAAGGTTGTCTGATCTGTAAAACTTGCGGAACATCGAAGTGCGGATAGAATAATCACTCCTCCGAATATTTGGCGGATAGCGGTTACATGGGTTTAGGCTGAATTGCAAATAAACCGGTGTAACCGCTATCACTATAATAACAATTTCGTATTTTTGTCCTCCTAACCGGAGAGTTGAAGGTGTATGACAGCACTTTTTACTTTTCACTTTTCACTTTTTGAGATGCAGATACATTACGGAACCGAAAATTTACAAATAGTCAATCCGGTAGTAACCATCGGTAGTTTCGATGGAGTGCATAAAGGGCATGTGCAGGTGATCGAGTCACTGAAAAGAGTGGCCCGGAATTTGAAGGGAGAGACTGTTATCATCAGTTTCGAGCCCCATCCCCGGGAGGTACTCTATCCGATGGAAAAAAGGCCGGGGATTTTGACCACTTTGGAGGAAAAGGCTGCTATTCTCGCCACTTATGGAGTGGAACATCTGGTCGTCCTGCAATTCACCCGTTCGCTGGCCGAATTGGAATATGCAGATTTTGTACGTCATATCCTGGTCGATAAAATCGGTTTAAAAGGTTTGGTCGTGGGGTATGACCATCGTTTCGGGAAAAACCGGGAGGGAACTTTTGAAAAACTGAAAGAATTAGCTGACCGTTATCACTTCTACCTCGAACAGGAAGAAGTATATGAAGAGAACCAAATCAATATCAGTTCCACAAAAATCCGGAATGCTCTGCAAATCGGAGATATCGATCGGGTAAATGAATTTCTGGGGTATACGTATTCTGTTAGTGGAAAAGTTGTTACCGGTGATAAAATAGGACGGAGTATGGGTTTCCCGACCGCCAATATCCGGTTGAACGATGACCGTAAACTATTGCCGGCCGCCGGAGTGTATGCTGTAAAAGTGAAGGTTGAAGGACAAGAATATCGTGGTATGCTCAATATTGGCGTACGCCCCACAGTCAGTTGTTCCGGCGTAGTGCGGATCGAAGTGAATATCTTTGATTTCGATGCCGACATCTATGGTAAAGAAATCCGGCTTTTACTTATTGCCCGTATCCGGGGTGAACGGAAATTCAACGGAATCGACGAATTGAGCGAACAGCTGAAAAAGGACCGTCAGGAAGTATCGGTGTTGCTACAGCAATGACGTTTGCCCTGTAAACCTGATTAGCGGGTTCTGAAAAAAGGTAGGTTTTATTTTTTCTTTCTATTCCGATTTCGGGTTCTGTGTCGTCAGACCCGGTCGCCTGGAACGGTCCGTTAAGGCTTTCCTTCACTGACCGGCGGAACTCCTCACTTCGTTCGTCAGACACCACCGGTCGGGCGTTCGGAAAACCTAACCGGACCCTCGTTCCTGCTCCAAGGGTCTTCCGGCACAAAACCCTGCATCTTCCGTTTGCGCTACAGAGCAAAGGAAGAATAAGGAAAGTTTTGTAAAATGAAATATCGGATCACCTCTATCGTGATATGGATTGCTGAGTTACTTTATCGGAGCGTCTTCAGTACCTTTGATTTTAATTCGATTTCTGACATAAGGAATGGAAAACCCTTATTCCGTTGTGATTTCTATTTTTCAGATCCTGATTCGTTTTCCATGAAGTGATAAGATCAGTCGAAGGTGATCGTGTTCGGAGACCATTGGAGCTCTGGCGAGTGTCGTCTTGCTTTTTCTGAACGCCCGACCGGTGGTGTCTGACGAACGAAGTGAGGAGTTCCGCCGGTCAGTGAAAGAAAAAGCTAGATGACCGACAGAAGCGACCGGGTCACCGAACATGAACACCGAAGACGAACAAATACCGGAATAATTCTAGAATTAAATTAGTTTATAAAGCTCATAAAGTTTAGAGTTTCTGAATCTGCGGTCATTTCCTTACGGTCGTTAATGCGACCGACCTGGACTGAAAGTCCTATAAACAAGGTGCTAAGCAGGGGGAATACTAATTTTATGAACTTTATAAACTCAAACCTTTTGGCTTTCTTCCTGCCGATCTATTTCGGTAAATAATCAGAACCGATATTGAATCATAGCATTGATACGGCTGGCATTGCCATAGTTGTGGTTGAAATTATTACGGCGTCCGAAAACATATTCTATACCGGTAGTTCCGAATTCCGTAAAATTCCATAACAGATTAGCTCCTGCATATTGTGCATATTTGTAAGTATCCCCTTCCAGGTTGCCGCGGGCTTCAAGCCGGGCATAACTGTAGGTGATCGTCGAATAAAGCTTAGGATTCCAATTGTGTTGGAAAGCGCCGAACAGGCCCCACATACCGGGAGCTTTCAGATTTCCATTGTCGTCTGCTGTCGGGATCAGGTCATAACCGATACCCGAGATATCCTGAATGTAATTGGCAATCCCTTTACCATATTCGGCCTGAAACAGAAAACTGGTCGATGAGGTGATATTTAATTTACCGCTCCCCATAACACCCCAACCGGTTCTGATTTTATCCTTATCTTTCACTACATTTTTATAACTGATATTTCTTAAGATAGCTCCTACCTGAACGTGGCTCCCGTTTTTCATCGTATAGCGTATGTTCAAAGGAATATCCGGAACTTTCTGCCGGATGGATTCGGCATTTTTCCCGGTTGTATACGATGCTTTGGCATATTCCAAGGCTAAAGAAGATTGCCATCGATCGTTGATATGGTAAGTATACCGAAGCATCGGCTGACGGATTTCGATACCACTACTCGGTCCTTCTTCATCGATAGTTGTAGGTACGGCTGTCATATCGCCGAAAGTACTCCAGGCTTGTCCCAGCGTAAAACCTTTGAATTGTACGAAAGCTTGCTGGAGCTTCGGGGTGTTCTGCGGCCCCTGGAATTCCATTTCGATATAAGACACTAAACGTCCTACATCCGTATTGCCTACTAATTTAAAAAACAAACGGGATTGTCCGACTGTCATACCGTAACTGGCACCGGGTTGATGTCCTTTCATGGCAATAGTCGAAGTTGTAAAAAAATTGTAATCTTCTACGCCGTTAAAGTCGTAAACTCCTGACAACTGAACGTATCCCCCGACACCGAAAATAAAATTTTTGTTGTCATCGAAGAAAATAAAGCGTGGAGCTGCCGGGTCATTGTAAGCCAGTGGAAAGGCTTCTTTCATCATGGTATAGAAATTATGGATATCCCTTTCTTTCGATACCGATACGACATTTATTTTCTGTGCTTGTGCATAAATCCCTGCCACAAACACAGAAAATAATACGATTAAAACTTTTTTTTTCATAATCCTACCTATTTAGTTTTTTACATTTTCATTTTTGTTATGGAGTATATACGCTTTAGGGAGCGAAAAAGTAGAAAGGAAATACTATAAAGTAGGTTGTGATTGGTTAAAGAATTTATAACTCTGTATAAGCTGAGAATAATTTTTGGCAGTTATATATAAAACAAGTATAGATTAAGAATGAAACGATACTTTTGATCCATAACCATTTATAAAAACAGAGTAATTGCATTTTAATGTGATGTACTAATAATTAGCCGTTTACTATTATTTTTCGGGAGTACTGAAACAATACCCTTTTCCATAGGAAGAACGGATTTTCAGCGAAGTATCAGCTTTCAGAATTTTCCGGAGCTCAGAGATATAATCCCGTAACAGACTTATTTTGGACGCGTTGCCATTGTTCCAAAGTCTTCTGCAAATGATTGTTCCCGGTATAAAGGAATTCTGATTTTGACAAAAAATAGTCAATAATTCGGCAAGCATCGTTTTGAGCGGGTAACGCTGGTCACCGATTTCAAGGGTAGAGTTTGCAGGGTAGAAACGGCTGGTCGGAGATAGCTGATATACTTTTTCTGAGGGGTGGCCGGTTATTTCCGGTCCCGGATATCGATTCAGGGCTGCTTCGATCCGGGCACACAATTCGTCTATACCTCCGTCCTTACGGACAAAGTCACTGGTACCTATTTTTAATGAGGCTGCACATAGTTCGGTGTAAGAGCTAAGGATGAGTACCGGAATTTTTTTATCCAATTGCCGGATCAATAAAAATACTTCTATTCCTGTTTTTCCCGGCATTTGATAGTCGAGTACGACTACATCCGGACGGGAAGACTGGTAGGCGAGCCAGGCTTCGTCGCCATCGAAGACTGTTTTTACTTCATAACCGTTGTCTTCCAGGGCTTCCCCGGTTTCTTGTGCGGTGATGCGGTTATCTTCTGCGTACAGTATTTTTATTTTTTTAGTATCCATAGTCGTGGTATAAAATCATCGGATGTGTTTTGAGTATGGTTAATTTGTCCAGCAGGTAATTTATTTTAATGATCATATTTTCGTATTGTTTGATGTTTTTGTGTAACAGTTCGGTATGGATCGGTGGGGATATAGGGATAGCCGGGGAGGGGTGATCCGATTCTGTGCCATGTAAATGACAGAGTTGTACTTGTAATTCCCGAAGGAAATGTTGTACTTCATTCCGTTGCAGATGGATCAGTGCTTTCTGGCGGCGATCGACCGCCATCAATAAATGGGTGAACCATCCCGACAATAAGATCGATAGCAAGGCAAATAGTAGCCAAATTTTGTGGGTGGTCAAAGGCTGTAACCAGGGATAAGCGAGTTGTACCTCTAGTCGGTGTCTCTCGACATACCCCAGAGGCATACGGAAAACAAACGGCAGGAAGATATGCGGATCTTCGGAAGGATACCGGTCGATGATTTTTCCATTGGCGTCCTTCCGGATGAAGAAAATTGGAAATGGCAGGTCGCTCTTCTTATAATAGTGGACAAGTGAATCGAGACACCAGGATGAATCCCGAAGATCATAAGATAAACGGCCATATACATAGCTTTGATTGACGATCCCGCCCATCTCTACTGTCGTATCTTTTACTCCCCGGGTGATCGTAATTGAATTCTCCTGCCAATTGTTTTGAAACCTGGCGGTATCCCGTATCTGGAAAAGATTTTTACTCATTTTAAAAATCGTTTCGTCGATCAAAGGGCTTTCGTGGTTTACAAAATTAGTCCGTTCGGCTGAATATAAATTGAACATCCAGACCATTTCAGCCAGTAATAAGGCAATGAAAAAATAGCGGTATATATGTGAAAAGGAAACTGATTTTTTATATGATTTCGGTTTATCCAGACACAGAGAGAGACAGAATTCCGATCCCTCGTTTTCTTTGCTTTTTATCTGTATGTGTCCATTGTACTGCCGCACAATTTTACGCACATAAGCAAGTCCTATACCGTGGCTATTCTGGTGACGGTGATTGGAATGAAAACCGGTCCTGAAAATACGTTTCCGTGAATGAGTGGAAACACCCGGTCCGTTGTCTTTGACCGAAATCAGTAATTTATTTGGTTTTTCCTGTTTACAGGTAATCTGAATTTCGGCTTTTTCTCCGGCATATTTCAGCGCATTGCTGATCAGATTGTCTACCAGGTGGATCAAATGAAAAGGATCGGCAAAGATTTCCGGATCTTTCAATTGAAAATCAAGATTGATAGTGGCTTTTTCGTGGCCACTCCGGTAGTTGTCGATCAGTTCTTCGAGTGCTTTTTTCAAATCGAAAGTTCGGTTTTCTATTTCTCCTCCCCAGCGTCCTGCCGACTGTATGGTAATTTGTTGCATTTCTTTTAATAAACGCTCCGATTGGTGGCGGCTGATTTGTAGTTTTTCATATATTTTTTCGGGAGGCCAGGTGGCCAGATTTTTCAGGATCCTGCCTTCTATATCGCGATTGGTACATAGCGGAGTTTTCAGGTCATGGATAAAAATAACTTGTTTCTCGATATAGCGTAAGTTCTTACGTTCCCTGCATTCTTTCTTTATGATCAGGAATCCATAATAAATAGCCAGGAAGAGTGGAAGTAATGAAAGTAAAATTCCGTATTTCTGATACTTCCAAAAATAAATAAGCGGAAAATCATACCAGGCCATCAGCTGGTCTTTCTCGATATTACCCAATTGCTGCGGGCCGAAAGCAGGAGCTCTTTGAGGCAATAGATGGGAGGGATAGTGATCTATAAGCTTTCCGTTCGGGTCTTGTCGCGTGAAAATTACGGGTAATTCCGTTACCGGACAAAAATGCCGGAAATAGTGGGCTATACTGTCCAGTTTCCACAACTTTTTATTGTAATCATAACGTTGTTTGTTGAATAAGTCGGTCATTTCTTTCCGCAGGGTATCTATTCTGAAATGGTGTCCCCGAAGAGTATACTCCATGATAATTCTGTTTTCTATTCTGAAGTCGACGAAACTGTCGTCCTCCTCATTTATCCTGTATGCTTCTTCTTGAATAGCAGCATGTATCGCCTGGTTGATGTCGTTCCGAAAATTTTTTTCTTCAATCCGGAACCAATAGATCAGCCAGCTGCTTTCTGTCAGGAGAAACAGGGTTATCGACAGGATGATCATGCCGGGGTTATGTAAAAATAATTTTTTCATCGGGTTAAAAATAAAGATTAAGTGAAAGAATCACAACTTTTGTTTCTGTTGAATGTGGAAATAATTCCGAACATTTTCCGATGATTCAGCCTGGTGTGAGAAAAGTGGATAACGTATTTTTATACTTCTGGAATCATCAATAAAGGTGAAAAACCTCTTAAAATATTAGGTATTTTAACAAGTTATAGTTGTGTTGAAGTGAAAAGCGCCAAAAAACATATGTTATGAAAGGTTTGCAAATAGATATTCGAGGAAAAATAATGAATTGCGTCACACCGAAAGGGCAGGTTTGTGTGTTTGTAGAAGCTGACAATATGGTTGTTCTCGGTGAAGACAAAGAAAACAGCGTTAAGTTGGATTGGGGTAAAATAGAGTTGGCTGTAGGAGACAAAGTGAAAATTACTGCTATTGAGGGTATGGAGTATGATACCATATATATGAGTAATATGACAGATGAAGATATGTTAGGATACTATAATCAACTTAAAAAATTTTTAACAAAAGAAGGTGTGTTGAAATGAGAGGATTCAGAATAAAATTCAGGTCAGAAGAAATTGTTGTTACCCCTGACTTCCGTTCATCAGTCACTATTTTTTACAATAGTTCGAACGGCTATGAACTATCGGTTGCCGGTATCAAAGGTTTTGGAGATGACGCCCTGGATACTTTTTGGATAAAATCGGATATGCATATTGGAGAAAGTATTGAGATCGAAATTATAAATGCAGACGAGCAGGTTTGTTCGTCTCCGACTTGTGTAAAAAAATTAGATCCTAATCCACTAAAATTATCCGAAAAACAGAAGCAACAAATGCTTACTGAATATTTGAAAGATTTTTATCTTTTAGAAGCTCAGTTAAAGAAAAAAGGAGTTTTATAAGAGGAGTTCTATAAATTAAAATATTGTAGTACAGTTGTTTATATGGTTCCAAGAGCGTAAATTTGCAGAAAATAAG
>NZ_LARL01000043.1:0-26849 GCF_000980295.1 Odoribacter sp. N54.MGS-14
GTAACTTCGCAACAAACAGCTGACAGTTTTTTTGTCCGATACTAAACAAGCTGTCAGAACAAGTCTTGACTATTACAAATAATCCGTCTTATTTACCTCATACTCATCTTCCTCTAGTTTTTCAATTCATTTTATCTACAGAACGGACAAATTCGATATCCTCCCGGAACAATTTCCGGTAAGTGATATGGGTGCGCCAGGCTTTCGCTCCGATGTAATCCATCAGATGTATCATTGGAGGATTAAAATCGCCCACCCAATTCAATTCCAGATATTTATATTCCCTGTTCGCTTCGATAATGCGCTCAGTAAAGCGTTTGATCATGGCCGCTTCCACTCCTTTCCCCTGAAACTCGGGTACCACTCCGAACAACTGTCCCAAAGCCACATCGATTTTCCGGAAATGACGGTAATACATCAGTTTCAAACCACCCCACAAATTCATTTTTCCATTTAAATGTCTCACTACCTGATTGATTTCCGGGAACATCAGGAAAAAACCAATCGGTTGCTCTTTATAAAAAGCAAAATAAATCAAATCCTTATCGATAATCGGTTGTAAACTTTTATAAATCGCTTCTACCTGCTCCCGGGTAATCCCATCTACTCCGTGTACTTCCAGATTCCAGGCTTTATTATAGACCTCCAATAAGGCTTCTATGGCTTTCTGCTTCCCGATATCCCCATAGGTCTGGACCGTATAATCGGGATTTTTCAATATCCGGTCGGCTTTCCAAACGACAATTTTAGAAAGGCTGTCCATAACAAGACGGGTGCGGAATGTAAACTGTTTGAAAAAATCCCGGAAACCGTAGTTTTCAAAAAAAGAAACATAATAAGGCTGGGTATAAGGCATCGCATAAACAGGCGACTGATCGAATCCATCGACCAACAACCCCCACCACTCAATCCGTTCCCCGAAATTTACCGGCCCTTCCATGGCCTCCATACCTTTTCCTTCGAGCCACTCCCTGCATTTATCGAACAAACAAAAAGCGGCCTGCCGGTCGTCGATACATTCAAAAAATCCCATTTGCCCGACACTATATTTGTCCAGATGACAGGTTTTCCGATTGATAAAAGCAGCTACTCTCCCTACACATTGCCCTGCCTCGTCCTTCAAAATCCAGCGGATACATTCGCCATTTTGGAAACAAGGATTTTTCGCAGGATCGAATACATTCCGGATATCATTATCCAAAGGACGTATCCACCAGGGATTTCCTTTATATAGTCTTACCGGTAATTCCAGAAAGTCCGTTTCATGTTGTCGGGTAGTTACTTCAATTAAAGTATACATAACAAAAAAATTAAATTTTTTGACTTAAGGCCATTGCTTGAGCCGGAAAGATAAAATCGGCCAATCGCTTGAGCCAAACGACAATAAAAGCCAATAATATTCGCGGGACGATCAGCCATACGACAGGTAACCCCAATACGGCAAACAACAAAGGATCTTCCAACTGCGAATGCGATATCGCCAGATGATAATTCAACAAATCCGCTTCGGTCCCGGTTAGTTTACCTTGCCGGGCATAATCCATCAATACAGCGGAACCGTAAGCCAACCCCAGCGTATTGCCCACCACCCATAAAAAAGCCACCTGTCGGGGTAAACCCAACAATTGCATACCCGGACCTAAAAGCGAAGAGATCCATTTCAATATCCCGAATTCTTCCAACAGACGTTGCAGGATCATCAATCCGGTAATCAGGGCCACGACTTTCAGGGACAACCACAGACTGGTTTGCAGCCAATTGAACAAAGTATCGCGGAATCCCAAGTCGACAGAAGGCTGCGCTATCATCCGCCCTGCAAACTCCGGCAAGATCAGATTTAAAACGGCAGCAGCGATAAAACTACAGGTAAAACGGAGTAAGACCATCTTCCAACCCGCAGAACCGGTTTTCTTCTGTACCAAAGTTTCCACCGGATAATTATGGGAAATCAGGCACATCATAGCCAACAAAATCCCTTCTCTCACCGTGAAATCCATATTCGACAGCAAAGCGATCACCGTATAGATATTGGTAAAAATACCGGTCACAAAGACCAAAGCCGCATCACCGGGCAAACCGATCCTGGTGAACAAAGGAGCTACCACAGCAGAAACAGCCGGCAACACCTGAAAGTAGGTAAGCAACATCACCACGAAAGAAACCGGAAGCATAATCTTCAAAAACCAGCAAGAGGTTTTCAATGCCACCGGCCAGACTTTCCTGATACAACCGATTATCCTTTCTTTCACCATATCCTATTTTCTCTTTTTTCCTCTTCCCCCTTCTCTCTCTCAGCCTATAGCTTTTAGCATTTAGCTTTTAGCTTTTAGCATTTTACTTTTTACCTCAACTGCTCGGTCAGCAACCGGATCTCCAATGCCGGGCTAATCCGTTCGTACAGAATATTATAAACGGCATTCGTTATCGGCATATGCACATTATACTGGTCGTTGATTTCTTTAATTCCTTTCACGCCGAAATACCCTTCGGCAATCATCAGCATTTCCATTTGTGCCGATTTCACCGAATATCCTTTACCGATCATCGTCCCGAAAGTCCGGTTCCGGCTAAACTGTGAATAAGCGGTTACCAGCAAATCCCCCAGATAGGCCGAGCTCTTGATATCCCTTTCTATCGGATGAACGGCAGCCACAAAACGCTCCATCTCCTGAATGGCATTGGATACCAAAACGGCCTGAAAATTATCTCCATATCGCAATCCATGACATATTCCCGCTGCAATAGCGATAATATTCTTCATAACAGCCGCATACTCCGTACCATAGATATCGTCCGAAATCGTCGTCTTCACATAATGGCAGTTGAACAATTGTGACACCAACCGGGCCACCCGGGTATCGTCACAGGCAAAGGTCAGGTAAGACAGGCGTTCCAAAGCAATCTCTTCTGCATGACAAGGCCCTGAAATCACCACGATCTGCTCCAAAGGTACTTCATACTGCTGGTGGAAAAACTCACCGATAATCAGATTATCATCCGGGATCATTCCTTTAATCGCCGACACCACAATCTTGTCTTTCAACGGACGGGTGGCTTTTGCCACCACATTTTTAAGAAAAGCACTCGGTATAGCAAAAATGATGATATCCGAATGGGCAATCAGTTTGTCCAGATTATCCGTAAAAGAAATCCGCGACAGATCGAAATCGACCGAACAAAGATAGCGAGGGTTATGGTTCAACTCTTTAAAAGCGTTGATGGTCTCGATATTACGCATAAACCAATTGATATGCTCATTCGTTTCCAGCAGAATCTTAGCAATAGCCGTAGCCCAGCTTCCGCCGCCGACGATCGCAATCCGTGGATTTTCAGGAATTTCCATGCCGATAAAATTTAGTTTAAGCCAACCATTTTTTCACTTCTTCGGGAGTCAACCCTGACAATCCCAACTTTTCTTTTTTGTTGATTCCGCAAAGCTCCTGATGCAATTTATTCGTATTCCCGACAGCTTTCAAAGCTTCCACCGTCTGATATCCGGCTTTCTTCACCACTGCGATCCATTCTTTCGGAATCCCCAGCGCCTCGTATTTCTCATCGCCGTCTACGGTAACTTTCTTTTCGGGCTTCATCTGGGGAAAGAACAACACATCCTGAATCGACGCGCTATTGGTCAGGAACATACAAAGCCGGTCGATACCGATACCCATACCGGAAGTCGGCGGCATGCCGTATTCCAGTGCGCGTACAAAATCATAGTCGATATACATGGCTTCGTCATCTCCTCTTTCCTGCAATTTCAGCTGATCCTGAAAACGTTCCAGCTGATCGATCGGGTCGTTCAGCTCGGAATAGGCATTAGCCACTTCCTTACCGTTTACAAACAGCTCGAAACGTTCGGTCAGTTCCGGATTTTCGCGATGTTTCTTCGTCAACGGCGACATCTCTTTGGGATAATCGTAAATAAAAGTGGGCTGGATATAATGTCCTTCACACTTTTCACCGAAGATCTCATCGATCAGTTTACCCTTACCCATGGTCTTATCCACGGGGATCTCCATTTTTACACAAGCCTCGTACAACTCTTCTTCCGACATTTTCTCGATGTCGTACCCGGTATATTCTTTAATGGCATCGGCCATACGTACCCGCCGGAAAGGACGTTTAAAGTCGATTTCATTTTCGCCTATCACCGCTTTCGTAGTCCCGTTGATCGCCAGCGCAGCCGTTTCGATCATCTCTTCCGTGAAGTTCATCATCCACAGATAATCTTTATAAGCCACATAAATTTCCATACAGGTAAATTCCGGATTATGTGTCCGGTCCATTCCCTCATTCCGGAAATTCCGGGAAAATTCGTACACCCCTTCAAAACCGCCGACAATCAGCCGTTTCAGGTATAATTCGTTGGCAATACGCAAATACAAAGGGATATCCAATGCATTATGATGAGTGATAAACGGACGTGCAGACGCTCCTCCGGGAATGGCTTGCAACACAGGGGTTTCCACCTCCAGATACCCTTTGGAATTGAAGAAATTCCGGATAGCGTTGATCATCCTGGTACGTTTCACAAAGACTTCCTTGACCTGAGGATTCACGATCAGGTCGAGATAACGCTGGCGGTAACGCTGTTCGGGATCGGTAAAGGCATCGAACACCTTGCCTTCCTTCTCTTTCACAATCGGCAGCGGCCGCAACGATTTCGACAACATGGTCAATTCTTTGGCGTGTACGGAAATCTCACCTGTCTGTGTGCGGAACACAAATCCCTTCACTCCGACAATGTCACCGATATCCATCAATTTCTTGAAAACCGTATTGTAAGCGGTCGATGCTTCATCTGTAGAAATATCGTCCCGGCTGACATACACCTGGATCCGGCCGGTAGCATCCTGTAATTCGAAAAATGAAGCTTTACCCATAATTCTCCGGCTCATCATCCGTCCGGCAATCACCACATTCCGGGGCTCTGCTGTTTCGTCGAACCGCTCTTTTATTTCTGCCGCATGGGCATTCACTTGAAACTCCGGTGCCGGATAGGCTTCTATCCCCAGTTTAGCCAATTCATTCAATGAATTTCTTCGGATAATCTCTTGTTCACTTAATTCCGTAAAGCTCATCTTTTATATTTTTAATTGTTTTACTTCCAACAAACTATCATTCCAGAATTTTAATTAATTTTGCAAAGTTACTATTTTCCCGAAGTAAAAACAAATCAAAATAAAACAGCCATTGTCGGGTTTTCAACAATGGCTGTTTTTACAATCCTGATCGACTTATTTTTTCAATATTTTATCAAGTAATTCCACCGCTTCCGGCTGAGAAGGACGCGGAGCATAAGCATCTATGATCTTGAAATTTTCGTCTATCAATAAAAAACGGGGAATATATTTGATCTGCCACCCTTCATTCAGATTTTTTGTATCTGTACAATTGTATTCCGGTATCCTGGCTTCTTTGCCTTCGATAAATGAAAGCCAGGACTTTTTCTCTGTATCGGTAGAAACAGCCAGGAAAACGATATTATCGTTCCGGTATTTTTTCGCCAGCTCATGGAATTTCGGGGATTCCTGAATACAAGGTCCGCACCAGGTTGCCCATAAATCCACATAAATCACCTTGCCTTTATAATCACTCAGACGAGCCGTTTTCCCATCCGGAGCAAGCAATTCCAGATCCACAGCCGGACTTCCTTTCAGTAATGCCCCGGCAGAATTAAGTTTTACTTCCAATACTTCCCGGATATCCGTATTTTTCAACTTTCCGGCATATTCCCGTACTTCCCCGACAAGTTCCGTATTTATTTCACTATCCAGCTTATAAGCGTACTGTGCAGCGGTAAAAAGTTCTTGAGTACGTTCGGGAAATTGCAATTTTTCTTTTAGACCGGGAGTTTCCATGGCAGTGCCGATCACATCTCTGACAACAGCCACATCCAGATATTCCTCTCTATTTACCCGGGGAACGACTTTCAGCAAGTCGGGAATAATCTGCTGCATAAATTTCTCACGCTCTTCCCGGCTTCTCACCGGCTGTAAAGCACAGTAAGAGGGATAAGCAGTATAACTATTTGCCATGTCGGCGACAATACGGGCTTTCTCCAACTCTTTGAACGCAGGAGTAGCCTCTTTTACCCGCTCCAGTTCAGCCATCCTCAATTGAGCCAAAGAATCGACGGCAACTTTGATTTCCTCAAAGCTTCCTTTCCGGTTTCTTAATTCTCCCAAAAAAGAACCTCCCTTAGGAAACAGACGTCCCTTCATATAGGTATTCATCTCCGCTCCCTTTCCCTTAAAGACAGCCTCCCGGTTGTCAGTCGTGATATATACCTCCATATCGTCTCCCGGACTCAGATAAAGGGTGTTGCGGCTGATCCGGTAAAAAGCCGGTTTGGAAAGCGGTAAAATCGTATCGAAATGGCCTTCCCGATCCGTACGGATCATAAAGCTCCCCTCATCCCCTATCACACTGGTAGCCCCATCGTAAGACAGTTTCACCAGATCGGTTCCCATACCGACCAATTTCCCCTTCAGACGGACAGAATTTTGTGCCTGAACCGACACGACCGCCATGACAAATAAAATCGGAAATAAAAATTTCATATCGACCATATTAAATATTCGTATTTATCTTTCATAATCCGGAAGATCAGGCCGGAACCCCTTGACTACCGGCGGTATCGGAATAATATAGCGGTTGTCGTTGGGCGGTAAAGTCCAGGTTTGTCCATCCGCCGAATGGGTGATCGTTTTTTGGAAACGACTTTCTTTGTTCAAACGTTTCAGATCTACAAAGCGGTAGATTCCGAGGAAAGCGAATTCCCGGCGGCGTTCTTCCAGTACTTTCACCAGAGCCTCGTCCGCATTGGCAAAAGTCACATGTACATTGTTTTCTATGCGATGATCCCGTAACAGATTATACAGACGCGCAGCTTCCGCCAGGTTTTCCGTACCTCCTTCGCGTGCATAACACTCGGCAGCCGTCAGAATCACCTCCATATTGTTCAAAGCCAGATTCGCCCGGATATAAGGCATAAAAATTGTATACCCACGGAATTCCACACCGCTGTATTCATCGTCTACAAACCACAGTTCCCGGCGTTTATCCACAGCTCCCGGAGCCAGGTCCTTGTCATAAATATCCAGTAACTCCTGACTGGCATATACAGCCATTTGTAACCCGAAGACGGAGGGCGGATAACGTACGTAAATATTTTCCGGATTATCCATTCCTTCAGGATAAGGACTGCTGGGATCGTCTTTCCGTACAATCCTTCCGATATAAGCATTCGGTTTGGCGGTATATTCTGTCAGGTCTACCAATTCTTCACTGACTTCCAATGCTTTCTTCGCATTTTCCAAAGCTTTATCATATTCTCCGCGCATCAGATACATACGGGCCAGAAAACCATAGGCTACATTCTTCGCCGGACGGAATGTGTTCGGAGTTTTATCCAACAAAGCAGGCAGGGCATCGTCCAGGTCTTGCTTGATCGCCGTATACACTTGTTCTACAGTGCTACGGGAATAATTCAGGTCGGCCACATCTTCGCTGGAGATCAGAGGCAAGCCGTAATCGGTCGAAGCCGTTGCAGCGTCATAGGCCGGAGCATAAACCCCGATCATACAAAGATACTCGAAAGCCCGGGCAACCATCGCTTCCGATTTTAAGTTCAGCTTATCGGATTCCGAAGCATCCGTCACACTCATGATATTATTGATTACCGTATTACACACATAGATACGGTTGTAAGCATAGTTCCAGATCGGATCAGAAACTCCGTCATTGAAAACAGCCCCGTGTTCGAAAGCATAGAGATTTTTAATTTCATCATCCATAGAGGTAAAATTATTCTCTTCATCTCCGCTTCCCAGCTGAGCATCATCGGTAATATACACCGGATAATGATCCAGCGCTTTAGCCATCTGTGCGTAATTCATCAACTGACGGTAGTCGTCGTATTTCGAAGGAATGGTATATCCTTTCGGCTGTATGTCCAGAAAACGGTCACACCCCTGACAAAGGAACATGCCCCAAACAATCCATAAAAATATTTTTTTCATAATCATCTCCTTTTAGAATTTTAAAGATAAACCTAGCGTATATATGGTCGGGTCGAGCGCGCTTCTCGAAATAGATGTCAGAGAAGTCCCGTTCCAGGATTCCGGATTCAAACGTCTTTTCTGAGAACCCCACCACCAGATATTCTGAATCTGTGCATTGATACTCATTCCTGAAATAAAAGCTTTTTTTAGCCAACGTTCCGGCAAATTATAGGACAGGGTTACCTCCTTCAGCTTTATGTAATTCGCTTTTTTGATGTGTTTATCGGCAGCATACCACAAATAGGTATAGTTGGTACTGGCATTTCTCATAAAGGCCGGAGCTTTATCGGGATCGTTGGAATCTTCCGGAGATTTCCAGTAATTCCGGATACTCCTGTCCACATTCGTTGTTCCGGTTGTCGACGTGAAGTATTGAGGCATGACATCCCTCATCACATGTCCACCGTAATACAGAAACATAAAAGAAAGATCGAAACCTTTATAAGTCAGCATATTCGACATAGATGCAGAATAGGGAGGTATACTTGTTCCGGAGCGTACCAGATCCTCGACCGTCAGATCCGCAAGCGATTTCACGATCGTTCCGTCCTTTTTATAAGCCTGAGGATTTCCACTCTCGTCCAATCCGGCCCAACGTACACTGAATAAAGTTCCCATTGCCATCCCTTCTCTCGTATTCGTACCGCTGATATAACTGGAAACGGAGTTAGAACTGTTTTCCAGTTTTGTGATCCGGTTTTTATTGTAACTGAAATTAATATTCGTTGCCCAACGGAAGTCTCTTGTCTGTATATTCACACTGTTCAATACAATCTCATAACCGTGGTTGTACATCTCGGCATAGTTCATCGTCAGAGAACCCCAACCGGAAGTCGGGTCTGTAGCGATCGACCCCAGCAAATCCGAAGTATTTTTCGCATAATAGTCGAACGATCCTCCCAAACGGTTGTTAAAGAAGCTGAAGTCGATACCCAGATTGGTCTGGTTGGTTCTTTCCCAGCGTAAACCGGAGTTTGGAGGACTGGATACGGAACTGGAATATTCACCGGTCCAGGAATTGATTCCGGCAGAATATACGATCATATAAGGTCCGCTTTGTTTTGCAATGTTACCGTTGATTCCTTTGGTAAAACGGATGGAAAGCTGGTCCAGCCAGTCCATGTTTCCCATAAATTTCTCCTGTGCCATATGCCAGCTGACACCGACCGACCACAAAGGTTTGTACTGATACTTGGGATTCGTACCGAACAAATTGGACTGGTCCATACGGATACTCCCCGTAATGGCATACCGGCGGTCATAAGTATAGGAAGCATTTCCATAAAACGAAACGTAACGGTCCTCTTTATCGCCGAAAGTATCGGGATAACCGTTCGGAACGTGGGTATAAGAATTATTGATCGCCTCCGTACCCTGTTGGGTCTGGTTCAGTGTCGCTTCATCCAGGTATTTATGTGCCAGGCTGACCTTGTCATAACCGTATTTCTCTACATAGGTACTGGTACTGTGTACAGCACGGCGCTCACCACCGGCGATCGCACTGACCTCGTGTTTTTCATCGAACGTGCGGTTGAAATTGATCTGAGCACGCAAAGTATAGGAATTTTTATCGCTTCTGGTCTCGTCGATATACCCCCCTTCCGGTATCAGATGTTTAATACTTCCATCAGCATTCACGATGGATGAATTGTTGATCTGATTACGGAGCGTATAGGATTGGGGGGCATAATAATTCTGTACCAGCGAATTGTTTTTTTCCAGCTGATACCGCAAATCCACATCCAGCCCTTCGATAACCTTTACATTCAGGGCCACA
Source organism: Odoribacter sp. N54.MGS-14 (assembly GCF_000980295.1). Classification (NCBI taxonomy): domain Bacteria; kingdom Pseudomonadati; phylum Bacteroidota; class Bacteroidia; order Bacteroidales; family Odoribacteraceae; genus Odoribacter; species Odoribacter sp. N54.MGS-14. The sequence goes on from NZ_LARL01000043.1 coordinate 9,844, forward strand.
TTCACATTGGAATAGTTGCTCTTGCTGAAATAACTTTTCCGGTGCATTTCTTCCAATGGATAAAAAGACTCGTCGTTGAGCCCCAAGCCGACCAGGCGGTCTATCTCCGACTGGGATTTTGTCTGATACCAGTTCAATGGATTACCGTCTTCATCGAATAAAGTCTGATAGGAAGCACGTCCGCCGGTCAGATAAGTCGAAGGGGTAAAACCATTGTCATAATCTGCCTTTGTATAACTACCGACAACTCCCAGGTCAGCCCTCAGCCATTCAAAAAAGTTATAGGAACTTCTCAGGTTAAAACCTACCCGGTCATTATCCTGCCCCTTCGTTTGCAAAATATTCTGCATATAATTGACGCTGGCGGAATATTGATATCTATCCGAACTTCCGCGTAAAGCCAGATTATGTTGATGAGTGATCGCAGTCCGGAGGAAATTATCTTTCAGTTCATTGTAATTGTTCCGGTTCCGGTAAATATTCAACTGCCGGTTCATTTCATCATCGCTGATATTCCCGGCTTCATTCTCGTACAACAAATTGAGTACTTCATTCTGATAATATCTTTTGTCAGAGCTACTGTAGGGAGAATGATAAGTATTGAACATTTCTACCTGCCAATCTACCAGTTCCTCACTATTCATGAGATTCAGATAATCCCTGTCATCCCGTAAAGGAGTGATAACAACAGAACCGTTGTATTCGATCGTACTCTTTCCGGCACCTTTCTTGGTCATAATCACAATCACCCCGTTTGCCGAACGTGATCCGTAGATGGAAGCGGCCGTCGCATCTTTCAGAATAGTAATATTGGCAATTTCAGACGGATTGATCGCATCCAGGGAACCTTCATAGGGCACTCCGTCGACCACATATAAAGGAGTGGAAACTCCGGAAATCGTAGCCTTACCACGAATTCTCAGATCTCCTTTGTAATTCGTCAGACCGGCAGCCATACCTTCTATACGTGAAATAATACCAGGCTGCAATTTATGTTCGAAGTCTTTATTCGTTAAAACGGCAAACGAACCGGTAGCACGCTCCTTGGAAAGAGTCTGATAACCTGTTACCACCACATCGTTCAATTGGGTGGCCTCCGCCTCCATGGTGATGCGATAAGGTTCTTTTTTCAAAGGCATTTCCTTCGTTTTTAATCCCACAAACGATACGACCAGAGTTTCTTTTCCGATCAAATCCGGAGATACGCTCAACTGGAAATTCCCGTCTACATCCGAAACGGTCCCGATAACCTTATTGCCTTTTAAATAAACGGCAGCCCCGGGTAACGGACGTCCGTCCGCTTCCAGTATCAAACCTTTGATCACAATCTTTGTCTGCTGAGGAGCTGCTTCAAGCCGCTTTTGTTCGTAGATCACCACCGTATTATCTACAATTTCATAAGACAGGACGGTCCCTTTCAGGCATTGTTTCAAAATCTCTTCCACATTCGCATTCTCTACCTTCACAGAAAGATTCTTAATATTACTGATTTGTTCGCTGTTGCAGATGATATCGAAAGAACTTTTTTTCTGAATTTCCAGTAGCACTTCTTCCAAAGTAACATTCTTCATTTTCAAATTAAAAGCCTGTGAAAATACATTTGCAGCCGCGGTAATGTTAAACGCCAGTATACATAGCAAACCGATACGCGTTACCAGCAACATTTTCTGCAATTTACCCCGCCCGAAAAGCGGTTTAGTTCGCATTTTTTTCATACATTTGAGAGTTTTAAGTAATTAAACAATTCATGTCCCGCACGGACATTGGATTTATTATCTTGAACAGGCAGGAAATGGTCTAGATTTCCTGCCTTTTATCAGGATCTTTGATAAGGTACCACCATTATTTTATGATTCACATACCGGAAACTGACGAGTCTTGTAGCGCTCAATAGCTTCAGTACCTTTGTAATATCCTCATACCGGCTGATAACCCCGAATACCTTCAGGTTTTTCAAAGTTTCTTCGGAATATGTGAATTCTACATCGTACCATTTCTCCAGTCTCATGGTGATGTGCTGCATATCCTCATGGTTGAACACAAATTTCCCATCTTTCCAGGCCGTATAAGGTAAAGTATTTACTTTCAGACAAGTGATATCCGAAGTCGTACAATCGACCCGTGCCTGCTGAGAAGGTTCGAGAAAAACCGAATGCCGGCCCGGAACTTTCACTTCCACACTCCCTTCCACCAAAGTTGCCGCATAATAACCTTCCTGATTCAAAGTGTTCAGATTGAATTCCGTTCCCCACACCTGTACCGACAAGTCGTCGGATTTTACAATAAAAGGCTTTTCATTGTTCTTGGTCACTTTAAAATAAGCTTCTCCCCTCAAGGTCACTTCCCTGCTTTCACCGATAAAGGTAACCGGATATTGCAGTTCCGATTCGGCATTCAGATACACCAGTGTTCCGTCGGCAAGTTCGACCCTATACTCCCCTCCCCGGGGTACGATCAGCCGATTCATTTTCACTTCTTTCTTTTCCGTTTTTTCCGTCTTTTTATAAGAAATAACACCCGTATGTTCTGTATTCCGGACTGTTGCGTCCGCAGTTTGAAAAGTGCTCTGCCGATCCAGTTTTACAAAAGAACCATCCTCCAATATCAATACTGCCTTAGAAGAACCATGTGCTATAGCCGGAACCTGTGCAACAGCTACGGTTTCTACCGTTTCCGGTGTTTTATTCCCGGATATATAGAAAACCGAAACAGCAATTCCCAATACAGCACAAGCCACCGCTGCATACTTCAATATATTCGATCCGACCCGGTGTTTCCGTTTTCCCGATACTTTTTCCGATAACATTTTCCAGGCAGTCTCCGGCACAAATAGAGCAACCTCCTTTTGTTGCAATTCCATTCCTCCCATTGTAAGCAGTTCCTGATACAAACGTTCATTCTCCTCACTACTTTCCCTCCAAAGACGAAGTTCCGCAGCTTCCTCTCCGCTCAAAGAACCGGCAATCGCTTTCACGATCAGATCAGCAATATACAATTGTTCAAATAGATTCATAATTCTCTTTTAAAACGCACTTGTATTACTTAAACAATCGAAAACGAAAAATGGACTAATGAAAATTAATTTTTTTAAATAAAAAGGCCCCATAGCTTCTGAACTCTCTCTCTCAGAATTTTTACAGCCCTGACCCGATGATTTTTTACTGTATTTGCAGAAATGTGCAGTAGTTCGCCCACTTCTTTATAAGATTTTCCTTCAGACAACAAATTTACTACCCGTCGGCATTCCGGAGTCAATTCCTGTATCATTTCCAGTAATTGCCGTTCTACTTCCTGACGGATGATCAATTCTACAGCAGAAGTTTCAGTCTCCTCTCCTCTTTCTTCCAATTTTTCCGCCTTCATTTTCACATACCGCAAATAATTGATACCGGAATTACGAACGATTGTATATAGATAGGAACGTATCGTCAAAAGCGAGCTAAAATTCTGTCTGTTTTCCCATAATTTTACAAAAGCTTCCTGCACCAGATCGGCTGCAACACATTCCTCCCGAATCAAACGCAGACAATAAACACACAACGAAGAATAAAATTTTTCAAAAACATACCGGAAAACCTTCTCCTCTCCGGCTTGAAATGCAGAAATAAAAGTTTTCTCGTGGTCTAAATCGTATTCTTTCATAAAAAAACGTTCGATTCTTTTTGCGGGAATCTGCAACAAGAATAACCGACAGATGACAATTGATCATGGAGGATTACCGGAAGCTTCGCTTCCACGAAAAAACAGATTAATAAAGAAAAGCGAAAAGAAAAGTTAAACGTATATCCATTGATTTATAATTCGATAGAATAAACTTAAGGCTGTGGTTTATCCTTGTCAATTGTCAATTATTCCTTGTCAATTGACCAAGCGCCCGCAGAAAACAAGAAATCTATAAACTTTATGAACTTTCGACTAAATTAAACGAACCTTTATTTGGGTAAATCTGTAAAATTGTAATTTCTTAAGTAAAAAAGCAAATAACATATTCACTACTCATTAACAGAATTAAAAAGTTAAAATATCTATGTTTAAAAGTTGTATACATACCTGATATTTAACAAATTATCAACACATAATCCTCTGATTTACAAGTACTGTATGCACAACTTCTATGCAATATAAGTGAAATTTCTCGACATCTGCAAACAAATGGGAGGAAACTTAGCCGATGCATCTGGAAATGTCTCACCTTTTGAGCCTGCCTCCCGAATACTACGATGTGAGAGCTATCGCACTGAATAGGACAGGGGGAGACAAAGTAAATATACATGGCATTCATAATCCGGAGAATGCAATTCTGAATAAAAAAAACGAATCGTGCAAATTTTTGTAACAGAGCTTCTTAATTTTATATTTTCAATTTTCAGATTTTGTTATATGAAATTAATCTAGATTACACTTTGAAATAACAAGGAATTTCCGCTACTTTGTAGCAGAATTGGAAAAAAGTATAATGAAAAAAAGATGGGTCATCAATACTCCGCCGGAGACTACTAAGATAGAGGAACTTTCAAAAAAACTAAATTGTCACCCCGTTATAGCGAACTTACTGCTGCAACGGGGTATTACTAGTTCGGAACAGGCACAATCTTTTTTTTATCCATCCCTGAATATGCTGCACGATCCTTTCTTAATGAAAGATATGGACAAGGCAGTAGAACGTTTAGACCGGGCGATCGCCCAAGATGAAAAAATACTGATATACGGAGATTACGATGTCGATGGAACGACGGCAGTATCTCTGTTATACAAGTATTTGAAACACCACTGTAACAACGATAATCTGGAATACTACATCCCCGACCGCTATACGGAAGGATATGGGGTATCGATCAAAGGAATCGACTATGCCGCAGAAAACGGTTTTTCATTGATGCTGATCACCGATTGTGGAATCAAAGCAGTCGAAAAAGTCAAATATGCCAATTCCAAACAGGTGGATATCATCATTTGTGACCACCATACTCCGGGAGATACGTTGCCGGAAGCCATTGCGGTGCTCGATCCCCAACGTCCGGATTGTCCCTACCCTTACAAATGGCTGAGCGGATGCGGGGTCAGTTTCAAGCTGGTACAAGCACATAGTCTGAAGCACAATCTTCCGATGTCGGAGCTTTACAAGCTTTTGGATCTGTTATGCGTCAGCATAGCCAGCGATATTGTCCCGATCACGGGAGAAAACCGGATTCTGGCCTATTTCGGGTTACAGCAGTTGAACTCCAATCCCAGTCTGGGATTAAAAACGATTATAAAAATTTCCGGGATCGATAAAGAAATTACGATCAACGACATCGTTTTCAGAATCGGTCCCCGGATCAATGCAGCCGGACGGGTCGAATCAGGCCGGAAATCGGTGGAGTTACTGACAGCCGACGAGAAATGCTCTGCTGCCGGTATCGCTTCGGATATCAATACTTTCAACGACCAACGTAAAAAACTGGATCACGATATCACTGAGGAAGCCATTCGCCACATCAACCAATCGGAACTCGAACCGTCGAAAAAAACGACCGTATTGTTCAATGCCAACTGGCATAAAGGAGTGATCGGGATCGTAGCTTCGCGCCTGACCGAATCTTTCTATCGTCCGACGATCATTCTTACCGAATCGAACGGCTTGGCGACAGGCTCAGCCCGGTCGGTCGAAGGTTTCGATCTGTATTACGCTATCTCGCAATGCAGTGAATTTCTGGAGAATTATGGCGGGCATAAATATGCTGCCGGATTGACCTTGAAAATCGAAAATATAGAACCGTTCAAACAAAAATTCGAACGTATTGTCCGGGAAACGATCGACGATGAAATGTTGACCCCTCAGATCAATATCGACGCTAAAATCAAGCTGACCGATATCACTCCCGATCTGTATCATATGCTGCAAAAATTCGCCCCGTTCGGTCCCAACAATACCATCCCGGTCTTCATGACCGAGAAAGTAACAAACTTCATCGGCACCAAACGGGTGGGACGTAACAACGAACACCTGAAACTGGTCATTGTCGACGATACCAGGGCCTGTAACGACCGGAGCGGCATCGGTTTCGGCATGGGGCATCTCTATGATAAAGTGAACTCCGGCGGATTTTTCGATATCTGTTATACGCTCCAGGAAAATGAATTTATGGGGAAAAACGATATTCAGATGATAGTGAAAGATATTCGTTTGAGGGAGGAGTGAGGGGGAGAAAGAAAAAAGGAGAAAGGAAAAAAGGGTGAATTCTTCAAGGTTATTAGATAAAGCGGTCGATCAGTTTGCTTCCCTGCCGGGAGTAGGGCGTAAAACAGCTCTGAAATTCGTATTACATCTTCTGAAGAAAGATGTGCAGGAAGTCGACGACTTTTTGAAAAGTATCGGTGACCTGAAGAAAAACATCAAGGAATGCCGTCGATGTCATAATATTTCCGACGGTGAAATCTGCGAGATCTGTTCAGACCCGAAACGAGATAACACGACGCTCTGCGTCGTAGAAAACATCAAAGACATCTTATCGATCGAGGCCACCTCACAATACAACGGTTTATACCATGTGCTCGGAGGAATCATCTCTCCAATGGACGGTATCGGTCCTGCCGATCTGCACATTACTTCTTTAGTTGAAAGGGTAGAGCAGGAACCGATCCGGGAAATCATCTTTGCCCTCAGTGCCACCATCGAAGGAGATACTACCGGCTATTATATCTTCAAAAAAATGAAGAATAAAGAAGATCTCGTCATCAGCACCATTGCCAAAGGCATCTCTATCGGCAATGATCTGGAATATACCGACGAGCTGACTTTGGGACGTTCCATTGTCAATCGTGTCAAATTCAGCTTCAACGATTAGAGCACAAACGCAATTACTTTTTTCCCACCAGGTCGTCCGCCAGTTTTTCGAAAAAGCCTTTATATGAACTCATGCTTACTTTTCCGGTGACCCGTTCTTTTCGTTCCATTTCCTGAGCTGCTTGTACAAACCAGTGTGCCGCTTTGTAGCGAATAGCTTCGTCAGGACAATTTTCATTGATTTTCACTCCCCAGCTGTACAATTCGGCATCGGGAATTTTTTCTTCGTACCATTTTTCCTCTGCCAAATCGACGAATGTACGCCAGTCCCCGGTGCATTCGGCAGCATGCATCCGGGCATTCCGGACAATTTGCCGCCACTCTTCGACTTTTTCTTTTTTCAGTCGTTTGGTATAAGCTTTGAAACCGGCCTCATCAAAAACGCCGTCCTGAACAAAATTTTCAGCCCCGGCAATCCAGACCGCCGCTATCTTTTTCCGAACCTTATCTTCTCCGTAAAGGTCGTACAATTCTTTGCGGTGAGTCAATACATATTGAAAAAGGTCTGTATCGGCAAGCATATAATAGCGGTCGAAAATATCCCAATATTCAGCTTCCCGGAGACAATCCGAAGGTAAAGCCGAGAAATAAACCGCTGCAATCTCTCCGGCTTCCCTGTATCTATCAGCCCGCCCCAACATCGCCATATAACTCTTTAGAAATTCGGGCCGGCGACTTCCCTGACGGAATTCCTTCTCCATTCCGGCCAATCCTTTTCCTTCCAACACCATCCGGGCCTCCTGCAGCAAATCTTCGGGACTCATGATATTTCTCACCCGGTGCAATTCGTTTCCCCCCGCATCCGTAAAAACCAACACCGCCTGACCCGATTCGCGGGCTACATTGACAAACTGCTGCTCGAAAAGGGCAGCCACTTCCGGGTCGGCAAATACGGTACGCAACATCTCTTTATGTGCACCACCCGGAATATAATAATCGATAAACACCGGTTTATTCTCCTGTTGCGCTTTAGCCCGAGCCTCCTCATCCGATAATTCCTGAAACGAAATTCCTCCGGCTTTTTTCAAAGCAAGAGCAGCATTGTCCAGCAATTGCTCCTTTGTTTCCGCCCCTTCATCCTGGTAAATCACTTTCCCTTTGGCATTCAAAAACAGAAAAGCAGGACACTGTTTTATCCCATATCGCCGGGCCAACTCTTGTGTCCGCGAGGTATTCACCCGCAGATTGACAAAATGGTCATTGTAATAATCGGCCACCTCGTCCAGGTTCAACACGTTTTTCTCCAATAACAAACAAGCCTGACACCGATCGGCGGTAAAATAAATACATACCGGCTGCTCCGCTTCCTCCGCTTTTGCCAAAGCTTCTTCGAACGGCAAATCCTCGAAACGAACAGAGCGGCTATTTCTTTTTTTCACTGCAGCCCGTTCCTTCGCCTTTTCGAGTGTTTCTCTTAAAGCAGAAGGATCTTGAAGTACCTCCTCCGGTTTTATCATTTCCAGCAAATCTCCATAAGGCATAAAAAAAGCAAACAGGGGAGGCTCGTACATCAATAAGTGCGTTTGAAATCCACTGTTTTTCGTATCGTTCGCATTCAGCCGGATTGCGATCACATTCCGCTGCAAATAATTCACCAGATCGGGTTTCGTCTGTATTCCTCTCTCCACTTTCGGGTCGATCGGTCCCACTTCGACCAAAACCAGCTTATTTTCCCGGGCTGCCTGCAAACTAGCCTGTTCCCAACTATAAGCCTGAAACAAGTCGACAGCTCTCTGGGCTAATGTCCGGTTTACCGGCATCAGTCCTCCCAGCCCTAATATAATCATGAATAAAATCCTCTTCATCACCGATTTATGTTTATACAAAAGTAAACGCATAATCGCTCATTTCCTTTTTTATTCGACAAGATTTAACATTTTTAACTTTGAAGTGATACAGAATTTTTTCCGGTATGACCAATTTTTATTAGTTATTGGCCAATATTTCACGGAAGTTGAGACAAATATTTCATTCTTTTGCGACGTTAAATAATCAGACGAATAACAAATAATGAATAACATGAATCACGATTTACCCTCTCCTTCACGCATCGTATGGCTGGATATCGTCCGGCTTACAGCAATGCTTATGGTGATCGGCGTACATTGTATCGATCCCTTTTACATCTCCCCGACCCTGGGAACCCTACCCGAATATAAATTCTGGGCTTCTGTATACGGCTCATTATTTCGTCCGTCGGTTCCCCTGTTTGCCATGATGACCGGATTACTCTTACTCCCGGTTGGTCAACAACCGTTAGGCGTTTTCTACAAGAAAAGAATTTTCCGGGTATTATTTCCTTTTTTGATATGGTCGGTGCTTTACAACTTATTCCCGTGGTTTACAGGAGTAGTCGGGCTTCCGAAATCCATTATCGGTGATTTTTTCTGTTATGTACAAGGAAGTGAATCCCAGTCTTTCAGCGATTCGCTGAAAGACATCGCCATGATTCCTTTCAATTTCTCCTTTAAAGAGAATCATATGTGGTACATTTACCTTTTGATCGGACTTTATCTGTACATGCCCTTTTTCTCTGCCTGGATCGATAAGGCCGATCGTAAAATGAAACAAACTTACTTGTGGATTTGGGTGATCAGCTTATTTCTCCCGTATATGGGCGAATATATTTCGCATTATCTCTATGGCACCGCCACCTGGAACGAATTCGGGACACTATATTATTTTGCAGGCTTCAACGGTTATCTCCTGCTCGGGCATTATGTCAAACAAGGAAATTCCTGGTCCGTCGGAAAAACACTGCTTCTATCCGCTCTCTTATTTGCAGCCGGCTATTCCGTCACTTTTACCGGTTTTAGTGCAGCAGCCCATAATCCGGCAGCTACCGAATCGGATATGGAATTATTTTTCACTTTTTGCAGCCCTAACGTGTTATGTATGACTCTGGCGGTTTTTCTGGCTTTGCAAAAAGTAGTCGTCTCTACGCCCGCCCTCATCCGTTCACTCGCCAATATCACAAAATGCGGTTTCGGTATTTACATGGTACATTATTTTCTGGTCGGCCCGGCCTTTTTACTGATCGGTAATTTCAATCTGCCGATTCCGCTACAGGTGCCGGTAATGGCAATTCTTATTTTCCTGTGTGCGTGGGGATTCACGGCCTTGATGTATCGCTTACTGGGTAGGAAGGCTCGTTGGATTATGGGATAAAATTTATGTGCTAATGTGCTCATTATGGAGTAACTCCCGGGAGCACATCAGCACATGGTTATTATATTAATCGAACATCCGTCCCGGACAATTAGCAATCACCTTCCTCATACGCAAAACCTGTTCATAGGTCAGGGAAGTCGATGCCGAACTTTTATCCATGATATTACAGGAATTATAATAAATCACCGGAGCCTGTTTATCATCCGAATAAGTATTCTTTTCCAAAGCAATAGGCCCTAATTCATAAGTATAAGTATCCGAACAAAAATCTACATCTCCGTTAACAAAGGGAATTCCCGAATAAGTACTGAACACCGTAGGCATTAATCCGAAATGTGTACCCAGATAATATTCATAGCCCCCTTTATTGATCGAGAATATCGAACTCACAGTAAGAGTAATGCCTACTTCACTATACGAAGTAAAACTTACTTCATCAGCTGTAGCAACCGAATTCATTTTCAAACCGGGTACAACGGTTCCGTTATCCAAAATATAAGCCGGAGCATAAGCATTGGTTCCATAAATTTCATCGTTTACCCAGATATTCAATATCCGGTTCGGGTCCCATAGTAAATTCTTGTTAATATAACCGGCAACTTCGCCATAAGCAGGAGTTCCCATTTCCACTCTGTTTATTCCCGGGGTAGCGAGTTTATTCCCTTGTACATCCACCGTAGCCAATTCAAAGCGAATTTTACTGTCGACGGCTACCGGATCGTCGGCATAAGTTCCCGAAAACACTTTGTTGGCCCGATCGATAAATCCCTGTAACAACCCGGTCGTTATGCCATCATACCTATTGATATTTTTATCTGTAACCAACAGATGGAAAACAACCGGAACAGTAATAGTCGGAAAATCCATTACCGGATCGGCGATCAAATGCACTTTACAAGGTTCACTTTCTATCCCATGAATAGTACATACAAATTCAACATCCGTTCCAGCCCCTTCGGTGGTCGAAAATTTCTGTCCCTCGATCAATTTGCCATCCCTGGTTTTAATCTGTATTTCAGATGCTTCGAAACGATCCATTTTCATTGCAGAAATCTTCGTAAACACAGAGTCTTTGACAATATGTTCCCCATTGATCACCTGTTCGATCGTCCGTTTATCTTTCACAAACGAATAAGCTTTTACAAGAAAACTCAATTGAGCTTTACCATTCGCGATCAAAACGGGACTATTGGGATAAATAGCCACCGAATCGACGGCTTCGATTCCGGGTTCGTACAACCAGGTTTCATATTCACTCTTTTCACACGAAAAAAGCAAAACAATCAGCAAAATATAACCTATTATTTTCATCTTATTCATCATTTTAGGATTACAACATATTCCATCCGGGATTTTGTTCGATCTGATTATTTTCCTGCATTTCTTCCAGCAAAGGGATAGGAAAACAGAAACGAAAATCATTATCTTCCAGCATATAGACGGCTTCTTCCGGATTTTGGTAAGAATTTCTGGACCATCCCTTCTGAATCCGGATCAGATCACACCACCGCATATCGTATTCGAGGCAAAACTCTCTCCGCCGTTCATTCATAATCTCTTGTAACAAATCTGCTCCTTTGTATCCCTGATAATTTCTGACCCGATGACGTTGGAACTCTTCCAAGGCTTGCCGGGCTTCTCCTTCCTGTCCGTTACGGGCATAACTTTCAGCCTCGATCAGATACATTTCGGAAACCGGGAAAAAGTGTAACACCCCATAGGAATTCGGCAGATCCTTGAATTTACGGATAGCCTTGTTTTCGGGATTAAAGTAAAGGGAACGGCGAACATCGTTTTCATCGAACAATTCGAACAGTTCATCCCGGACAAATTCGAGCAAACCATAAGCCTCCATCGTCCCATACATGCCTGCATCACCGGTATACCACAAAAAGGACAATAAGGCCTGATCTTTATTTTTATATACTCCCCCCTCACTTGTCTTATAGGTTTCAAAAGGTTTGAATTCATCTATCCCTTGCAACGGATAATTTTTCATAACCGCCTGTGCATGCGTAATTGCCTGAACATAATCCTCTTTCTCGCCAGCTCCCGAACCGCCTTTAAAAAGGTAAATCTCGGCCAGCAAAGCATGGGCCAGGTTCTTATCGTAAAAAATATTATAAGCCGGCCGGGGTTCTGTCTTACAATCAATGACCGTAGTCAACTCATCGATCAGAAACCGATATACCTGAGCCTGTGTTTTCCGCTGTTTATTATAACTTCCGACTGCTTGAGAATCGGTATTAAAGGGTATCCCCAATTCATTGCTGTGATAGGGAGAAAAATATTGTAACACTTTAAACAAATACCAGGCTCTCAGAAAACGGGCTTCCTGTTCGACGATATCTTTTTCTTCCTGTGAAGCACTGACATTCGCCAGTTCGTCGATAATCGTATTATAAAAACCGATATTACTGAAATAGTTTCCCCAGATCGTCCCGGGCATTGTGGTATTTTGCCAGTTCAAACTGTTTGTATACAACGCTCTTTTATTATTAGCCATCCAATTTCCGTTCAGCCAGGTATCGGTATTCAAATCGTCACTATAGAAACCGAAGAACAAATACAAATCGCTCGCTCTCCAGGGAACATTCGTCCCTGTTAATTTATGAGCACCGGTAGATGTCGTTGTATATAATTTCAAATGTGAACCCAACAAAGATTTTACATCGTCATAAGTTTTCAAAGCCAGAATATTCGATGGTTTTACTTCCAGATATTTTTCGCACGAAGTAAAACTCAAGAGCAAGGTGATATATAAGAATAATTTCTTCATCTCTTTCAATTTTAGAATCCAACATTTAAAGTAATCGTATATTTCCGGGAATTCGGATAACCGAACGACCCCATCAGTGCCGGATCGATTCCGCTATAACTGGAAACCGTAAACAGGTCTTTCGCTGTAAAACTGAGCCGGGCAGTGCTGAAACCTATTTTATGCAACCATTCGGGTTTCAGGTTATATCCCAGTGTCATATAGCTACAGCGGAGATAGTTTCCTTTCTCCAATAAGATATCGTACATATAGGAAGAATAGGTAGTAAAGGCTTCCGACATAGCAGGTACATTGGTGATATCTCCCGGTTCACGCCAGCGATTCGCTTCGGAGGTATGACGATTACGGGCATCCAGGCTTCGGAAGGTATTGAACGATTTGATTTTATGTCCGGTCTTAAACTCAAAATTAGCAGAAAAAATCAATTGTTTCCAATTGGCAGAAGTTGAAAATCCGCCCACGACCGGAGGAGTAAGATTTCCTAAATAAAACACCGAAGGGATAGGCCATGTAGCTCCGCTAACCGACATATCCAAGGTTGCCTCCCCGTTGCCGGTATAAGTCATCACCGCTCCGTTGATGGGATTGATTCCTGCAAATTTATACCCATACCAACCGTTCACCGGCTGATTCTCTACAAATTGATGTGCATTACTCAAGGTTGCTTTCGGCAGATCCTTCGTATCCTTATAATACGTATTTTTCACTTTATTATCGTTGATCGCAATGTTCGCTTTGGCATACCATTGAAAAGATTTATTTTTCAACAGCGTTACTCCCAGATCGATTTCCCATCCGCTATTATAAATATCGGCTACATTCTCCGTCACCTCACTCCGTCCGGAAGAATAGGGTAAAGCTTTCCGGTCGAGCACATCCCGGGTGATATTGTTGTAGTAATTCACCCCCAATTCCAACCGATAGTCGAATAGCGAAAGGTCCAGGCCGACATTCATATCCTGTTTGGTCTGCCATTTTACATTCGGGTTGGGGTAACTGAAAGAAGTCGGTACAGTTTGCCCGTCATAAATCACACTTTGTCCAAGGGTCATCACCACAAAAGGCAGTGCATTCTTGTCGATACTCCCGGTATATCCGAAACCACCCCGGACAGCGAACTGGTCTACCCACATCCACCGCTTCATAAATTCCTCCCGATGCAGATTCCAGCGTAAACCGACATTCCATAGCGGAGTAAACTGGTTGTCGTTTCCGATAATATCCGAACCGTCATAGCGCAATGCTCCGGTCAAAATGTATTTATCCAGGTAGGAATATGAGGCATTGGCAAAAAATGAAGACATTTTGCTGACCGACTTTCCTGTCCCTCCCAAGGCGCTATAATTGATTTCCGATCCGTCGATATCGTCCATTTCAGGGAATCCGACGATCCGGTGTTCTTCGTCGAATACCGGAGAATAATTGAAGGAATTATAAGCGGTCCGCTCCTGTATTTCCTGCCCGGCAAACAAAGAGATATAATGTTTTCCGGCATATTCCCCCGTATATTGAAGTGTATTCCGGAATGTATAGGCATTGGTATACCCTGTAGCCTCCCGCAAAGAGCCCTTCACCATATCATGCGGAATTTCTCCCTTGTAGGAATACCAGTTATTGATAAAATTGGTATAGGTATCCGCTCCTTCGATAATCCGGTTATGGTTGGAATTGGCATTATAAACCCCATGGGTCGTAAACATCAAGCCTTTGACGATTTCCCATTCCACCTTCAATGAAAGCTCGGCATCCAGATAACGGTTGGTATTGGTATTTCGGTTCAGATCGTCGAGAATATTGAAGGTATCCCAATCCAGCCCGTCCCGGATACTACTTTCCTTTGCATTGTAGCTGATATCGTAAGCCTTTGTACCATCCTCATTTTTCAATCGTTCATAAGGGTTGGCATACATTGCATATTCCAGGGAATTTACGCTACTGGCCGTCACCCTGTCGTTTTTCATAGTGGCCCCCAACCCACCGGTAATCCGGATTTTTTCGGAAGGATTATGGGTTAATTTAATGTTCATCCCCAACCGATCGTACTTATTATTGGGTTCGGTACCGACCTCTTTCAGGTAGTTCAAGGAAACGTAATGTTGTGTCTTCTCGTTACCTCCCGACATGCTGAAATTGTATTGCTGACTGATCGCCGTGCGATAAATTTCTTTAAACCAATCGGTATTGATTTTAGCTAATTCGCCGATCCGCCGTTCGGCCTCATCAGAAGAAATTTCTCCATAGGCTGCTTGCTGCAATAATTTAGTCACCCGCCCGGGGGTATAGATATATCCTTGCTGATCGTAAAAGATCTCGCGTTCGAACTGGATTTTCTCCGCAGTATTCATCATGTCGATGTTATTCCGGGGTCGTTCGGTAATCCCCACATTCACCGAAGCATTAAACCGGGTTTTCCCGGAAAGTCCGCTTTTCGTTTCGACGACGATCACCCCGTTCGCAGCCCTGGCACCGTAAATCGCTGTAGCGGCAGCATCTTTCAATACGGTGATCGATTTGATATCGTCCGGTGCAATATTACCGATTCCGGTCGTAAAAATAGTCGCCTGCAAATCGGTAGAACCGCTTTGGATGTTGGGAATCTCTCCTTGTAACGGCATACCGTCGACAATCCACATCGGCTCGGTACTCCCCGTCAACGAATTTACCCCACGAATCTGGATCTGTGCGTCCTGTCCGGGCCGGCCACTACTGATCATATTCAACCCCGAGATCGTACTATTCAGAATCTCGTCGATCGACTGTAATCCCCGGCCTGCAATCTGATTGGCGGTAATCGTCGCCGTCGTACCGGTCATTCGTTCCTTCCGGATCGTCTGATAACCGGTAACCACCACTTCTTCCAATTCTTCTTTTGCCGGTTTCAGCACCACTTCAAATTCACGACGGTCACCGGACTGTATTTCCACAGTTTGCATTCCAATGAACGAAAAAACAAAAATCCAATTCGTGGCAGGAGGCATCTGAATTTGAAAATTACCGTTCACATCGGTCGCTACTCCCAACGAAGTACCTTTGACAGCAACCGTAACTCCGGGCAACGGCTGTCCCTGGGAGTCACAAACAGTACCTTTATATAGAACACTTTTTGTCTCTTCTTCGGACTTTCTGAATCCCGGTGTGATAATAACCATATTATCGACAAACTCAAATTGAAATTCAGTTCCCAACAATTGTTGTAGTACCTCATCGATCCGCATGTTCTCACAATTCAGCGACACGGTCTTCTTCACATTCACTTCTTTATTACTAAAAAAGAAATCCAGGCGAGTCTGTTGTTTTAACTCCCGAATAGCCTCAGCAACAGAAGTTTTTTCCAATTTCAATGTAACCATTTGCTTCTGTGCCCGTATAGAAGCATGTAATGAGAATAGGAAACAACAGATAAAACAGAAGATTAATTTCATTACGAGTAAGATTTTACGGAGATGGATTTTCATACCTATCCCGCATTGGTTCGGATTTTTTTTCATAGTTTTGTAATTGAGGTTTGACATGTCCGGTTGGGGTTCGAAGTCAACCGGTATTTATTTCAGCCACCCGGTATTTGTTCGCTGCAAATACCGGTATTTTTTAATACACCGTCACAGTCCTTCCCTTAATATCGAATTCGACATTCGTGGTCTTGGTAATAATTTCCAATATCCGATTTGCCGTATAATCGCGCCGGATCACTCCGGTAAACTCTTCCTGTTTCAGGCTCTCGCGGGAAAAGAAAAAATGGATATCATACCAACGTTCCAACTGAGCAGCAATCTCTTCCAAAGATTCCGATTCAAAATAAAATTTTCCCTGCATCCAAGCGATAATCTCCTCAGCATCCACATTTTCAACTGTCAGGCAGCCCTTTTTGAGTTCTGCCCGCTGGTTGGGAAGTAAAACCACTTTCCGGGCATTTTCCCGGTCGGAAACCTCAACCTTACCACTGACTAAGGTGGTCTGTATCCTCTCATCACTTCGGGATGCGTTGATATTAAAACAGGTTCCCAATACTTTCACTTCCATAGCCGCCACTTCTACAATAAAGGGCATATCCGGATTCTTGACCACTTCAAAATAAGCTTCTCCTTTCAAAAATACTTTCCGTCGTTCACCGGCAAAATTCATCGGAAATTTCAATTCAGAATCCGAATTCAACCATACCATCGAACCATCCGGCAATACCAATCGATATTCTCCCCCTCTGGGTACTTCAATGGTGTTGTACACGGGTTC
>NZ_LARL01000148.1:0-1488 GCF_000980295.1 Odoribacter sp. N54.MGS-14
AGGTTATGGAGGAACTCAAACAAATCTGCTCTCCTGACCAATGGGACATCACGCCGGAAAAGGCATTCGGTGTATTTAAGGAGTTCATACAAAGGTGGCAAAAGAGTTACCCGCCGCTAAAGAGATACCAGCACGACAGGTACAGGTTTTATTTTACATACTTCAAATATGAAAGGGAAATCAGGGGAATGATTTATACCACGAACTGGATCGAAAGACTGAACAGGGATTATAAGAGGGTTATTAACATGAGAGGGGCCATGCCGAATCCACAGGCCGTCATTCTACTGATGGGGACCGTGGCTCAAAACGCGGATATTTATAAATACCCTATTTATAATTTTTTAGAATCAAGATTATTTTATTAAAAATGAATAGATTTGCAAAGATGAAAAAAGAAAGGATTTACACACTTTTGGGGACACTATCAATAATTATTGTAACTGATTAACAAATAGGAATGAAAGTTGGTAAAACAACTTTCATTCCCGTTGAAGAAATAACAAAATTCTGATATTTAGTTGTTTACATCTAACTATCCGTAACAACTGATTCCAAAATATCTTTATCCTTCCATTATATTTGTCTTGTTGATAGGACAAATACAAACTATTTTTGTCCTATCAACAAGACAATACTTGATTCTATTAAAGATAGAAAAAAAATTTGGTAATTATATTCCATTTTACAATACATGAAAGAAATGCTTGTTTCCATAACCAAACTCCCTCGTCTCTTTGTTCAAGTGAGCCTGAAGGAGGGAGGGAGTTTGCTGTAATTACCTAACGTCTTTCCCTGTACCGGACATCCTTTATCCGAGCGAAACCGGAATATTCCACTCGTTTTGTTATCGAATTATTCTCGCCATCCACTTTATAGAATCCCAACTTTCCTCCGTTCACACCACTAACACTATTATCATAAGTACCCACCATCAATTCGAATTGACGGGCCATAAATTCTTCCGAGGGTTCCGGCCACCAATAATTATTATGATACAAATTAAATTTCAACATGGTCACTTCTTCGTTGGCTCCCAAATTGATATTTTTCATTTCATAAGTCATATTGGTTCCCAAATTATGCAAATACACTTTGTTTCCCACACCGTAGAACATATAAGGGAACTGAGAATGGAAAGCAAAGACTGTAGCTTTATCGAAATCTGGGGCGTTCAAATTTTCGTATTTACTCTCTTGCACGAATCCCGTTCCGCTCATATTAATTCCATATATAACTCGTTTCCCAGAAGCGTTTTGCAATATGGCGTACACCAAGCCATTCGAATAACGAGTTCCTTCCATGTAAACTAGATCCATTCCGGTTTTAAAGTCAAACAATCCTCCGACTTCCGGATTAGGAACAGGTGTCAATATCTGGTTAACGTCATTACTTGTCGGGCTCTTGAAGCTCCAACCCACAAAACGTTTATTATCTATATCATAGAACAAGGCGGCCGTACTGTTTCCCGGGTAACGAACCATACTT
>NZ_LARL01000149.1:0-1468 GCF_000980295.1 Odoribacter sp. N54.MGS-14
GTATCTGGTAATCTTTCAGTCTGTTCAATTCGTCCCAAGTCAGGAATATTACCTTTTTAGAGGTGGTTTTTAATTTGGGTTTGAATGTATCGTATGCAATGTTCTGATGATGTCCTTTTTTGAAACTCCAGCGCAGGAACCATTTGAGAAATCCCATTTGTTTGCCGATGGTGCTGTTCCTCATGTCTTTCTTATCACGCAAGAAATTGACATATTCGTTTAACCCGAACTCGTTGAAGTATTCAAAGGTTACATCTTCCTTGAACTCTTTGAGGTGGTTTCTCACTGCTGCAAATTTCTCATAGGTGGATGCCGTCCAATTATTCTGGTTGCCACACTCTTTTACAAACTCATCGAACACTTCCCAAAAACTTATCTGCGCTTCTTCCTGCTGTTCTTCACTGTTGTCTTTCATCCGCAGATTGAACGCATCCTTTAGCTGTTGGGTGGTCGGCATGGTTTCCTGTACCTCAAACTCCTTGAACACGTTTTGAATCTCGGCATAGTATTTCAGCAAGTCCGCATTGATTTCGGATGCGCTTTGTTTCAGCTTGTTGGTGCATCCGTTCTTTACCCGTTGTTTGTCGGCATCCCATTTGGCTACGTCAATCCGGTAGCCTGTTGTAAACTCGATGCGTTGGCTTGCGTATATGACACGCATACGGATAGGTACGTTCTCTACGATTGGTACACCGTTCTTCTTCCGGCTCTCCAATGCAAAAATGATGTTGCGTTTGATATTCATAATTGGGTGCGTTTGAAATTCTACACCCAAATATACACCCAAAAATTGAAATAACAAAAGGCATTTAGAAAGATTTAGATTTACTCTGCATTGTATATAATATGTGATTATCAATGATTTGCAATTTTATGATATTTTCTGAAAGCGTAGGTTCGGGAGCCTCCCTCTCCGCTGAACGTGCTGGACAGAAATGGTCAGCAAACGGACAAAAAGCTACAAATCAATGATTTGTGGCTTTTTTTATTGCCCGAAAGTCCTGCTTCCAAGACTTCAAAAGTACGGTAAAAGACAAAGGATAGTGTCCCCAAAAGTGTGTAAATCCTTTCTTTTTTCATCTTTGCAAATCTATTCATTTTTAATAAAATAATCTTGATTCTAAAAAATTATAAATAGGGTATTTATAAATATCCGCGTTTTGAGCCACGGTCCCCATCAGTAGAATGACGGCCTGTGGATTCGGCATGGCCCCTCTCATGTTAATAACCCTCTTATAATCCCTGTTCAGTCTTTCGATCCAGTTCGTGGTATAAATCATTCCCCTGATTTCCCTTTCATATTTGAAGTATGTAAAATAAAACCTGTACCTGTCGTGCTGGTATCTCTTTAGCGGCGGGTAACTCTTTTGCCACCTTTGTATGAACTCCTTAAATACACCGAATGCCTTTTCCGGCGTGATGTCCCATTGGTCAGGAGAGCAGATTTGTTTGAGTTCCTCCATAACCT
>NZ_LARL01000047.1:0-26293 GCF_000980295.1 Odoribacter sp. N54.MGS-14
GCCTCGGATATACCGGTAGACAAAGCGATCGAGTCGGGAGCACCGGCATTGGCCAAAGCTGCGAACGACTTGATCATCCCGATTACGGTACCCAACAATCCCATCAAAGTCCCCAGGGTAGTCATAGTAGCTACCACCGGCAGATTCTGTTCCAAGGTCGGTAATTCCAAAGCCGTCGCCTGCTCTACCTCGGCTTGAATATTAGCTATTTTCTGTTCTTTTGTGATCGTATCGTCTTTCTCCATAAGGGCATACTTTTGCAATGCCGTACGAACAACGTTAGCCACCGCACCTTTCTGACAATCACACAATTCCTGAGCCCCTTTCACATCTCCCCGACTCAGACTTTCCTTCACTTTCCGGATAAATTGCGATAAATTACCACGGCCCCGGGCTTTCCGTATAGCAAAGAAACGTTCTACACTCAGTACCAAGACAGTCAGTAATAAAGTTTGTATCACCGGCACAATCATCCCGCCTTTGTAAATCGTACCCATTAAATTTCCGGGTATAGGCTGATTATTCGGATCATTGTTCATAAAATTCGCCGGATTTCCCAACACATAATGGAAAATCGCCAGAGCCAATATAAAACAAGCAATTAAGACAAAACCTGCGGAGCCAACTCCTTTGAACGATATATTTTTTTTCATGACTTTTAGCTTAAAAATTATAGTATATACCTTCCCCACCTCAGAACGATCGTCCTGACTCAATTCTTTCACCTTATTATTATGAAAAATAAAAAAAGAATCCGAGGAATTCCGGGAATCATCGAAGAAAATCCGACGGAATAGTTTCCTCCCGTGCCGCTAAATAATCAATTTATGAAAATAAATATAGGCTCCCTGAACATAGCGTTCGGCCAATACACATTTATAACTTTCCGTGTAAAAAAACGATTTGACAGGAATCCGAAAGTTTTTAGAAATGATAAAAGCCAACCGAAAGAAATCACGGCAATAATCCCGTCCTTCGATTTTTATCGTCTCTACCCGGCAAATACTGGAGAAAGTATCCATCATTGCCGAATAAATATCCTGAGAAGAAGTAATCGATTGGTGGGTGATATTTACCGTCGCTGCCTGCCCCCCATCGAGCAACCGTTCAGCCACAGTATCTTTGCTGAATAATCCTATTCCCGGAAGCAGGAATAAAATCAGAATCAACAAATATTTCCCCCCTTGTTTCATATCGTAATATTTTACTCAAAATTAGAAAATATATTTTGGATAATAAAAATAAAAACCATCAAATTTTCGGAAAATTTTAATTTCTCCACAAAAATAAAATTCATATCATTTTAAGTTTATTTAAACTTATTTTCATTACAATTTTTTAGTATCCATCGTAAATTTACAGAATTAAATAATGGTTTGTAAAATATTACTATGGCTTATATCGACTATTATGGAGTGCTGGGTGTCAGCAAAACGGCATCTCAGGACGAGATCAAAAAGGCTTTTAAAAAACTGGCCCGGAAATACCATCCGGACTTAAACCCGAACGATCCGACAGCAAAACAAAAGTTTCAGGAGATCAACGAAGCGAACGAAGTACTGAGCGATCCTGAAAAACGGAAAAAATACGATGCTTACGGAGAAAACTGGAAACATGCAGATGAATTCGAAGCTCAAAAGCAACGTTATCAGCAACAAAGCCGAAGTGGCGGTGGCGGTTTCGGCGGTATGGGTGGTGGCTACTGGTCCTCTGCAGAGGGAGGAGGTTTCAGCGGTAACTTCAACGGAAACGAAGGTGAATTTTCCGATTTCTTCGAATCCCTATTCGGTCAACGCCGGGGAAGCAGCCGAAGAAGTTCGGCTGGATTCAAAGGGCAGGACTTCAATGCCGAATTGCATCTTTCTTTACGCGATGCCGCAGAGACCCACAAACAAATCCTGGAAGTCAACGGTAAAAAGATCCGGATCACCGTGCCGGCGGGAGTAGCCGACGGACAGACGATCAAACTGAACGGACAGGGAGGCCCGGGGATGAACGGTGGACCGGCAGGCGATTTGTATATCACTTTCGTTATCGGCGACGATCCGGTATATAAACGCGAAGGTGACAATCTGTATATGAATGTCCCGATCGACCTCTATACCGCTGTATTAGGCGGAGAACAGATTATCGAAACCTTGAACGGAAAAGTGAAGATGAAAATCAAGCCCGAAACACAAAATGGGACAAAGGTACGCCTGAGAGGAAAAGGGTTTCCCGTATATAAACAGGATGGACAGTTCGGGGATCTTTTTGTCACTTATGAAGTGAAGATACCGACTCATCTCACAGAGAAGCAGAAGGAATTATTCCGGGAATTACAAAACTCCTAACTTAAAGATCGTTCAACTATGGATACAGAATTAATTATTTTCAACGAATATTGCCAAAAGAGCCATACCGACCCGACTTTTATTATTTCGCTCGAAGAAGGAGGGTTGATCGAAATACGCACCGTCGACGGCGAACGGTATCTTCTCGCCTCCCAGCTCCGGGAACTGGAAAGATATAGCCACCTGTATTACGATCTCTCGATCAATATCGAAGGCATCGACGCCATTCATCATATGCTGGAACGCATGGAAAGGCTGCAACAGGAAGTGAGCTTCCTCCGCCGTCAGCTCCGCCGCTTCCAGACAAAGGATGATTTTTTTCAGGAAGAATATTGATGATAAAACTAATTTTATTCCTCACAAGTTACCTTTTTCTGAGAACAATGGAGAAATGGAACAATGGAGAAATGGAACAATGAAAGAAAAGCAAACTTTAATTCTCCGTTTCTCCTAATTTATGGTAGGTATATTTCGTTACTCATTCGTCTCCGGTGATCGGAATTGGCGACCCGGTCTGACGGTATAAAGCCCGGAATCGAAATTGAAAGAAAAAAAATTCAACCTAGCATTATTTTTCCTAAAGCCTAAGGATTATGAAGGGAAAAAACTATTTTTGCTCACAGATCAAAATTAATGTAATTCATACACTTTAATCCGGGATTTCCTGACTAAAAACCAACTGATGAAAAGACATTTCATTTTATTCCATTTCATCTTGTCGACCGGCTTCGGCAGCTGGTCTGCCCAGGCACAAGGCCAATCCGATCATTTTGTTCTTCCTCCGGGAAAAGCTATTTATCAACCGAAAGAATTTGCAGGCCAGGATTGGTATTCCGACACTTCCCGCTACTCCTACCGGCGCATGTCCTGTACGGATAATCTGGCCATATTCTGGGAAAAAGGATTCGGGAACGATTTAGCTGCTCCTCCCGATTTAGAGGGACATCCGATGGCTGTGGATCTGGAAAATCTGAAATATCAACTGGAACGTTTTTACCTATTTTACCGCGACTCCCTGAAATTCGTCAAACCAGGATCGCAAAGTGAAAAATACCGGATGATGTCGATGATTCAATATTCTCTGGAAGGGACGGCCTATGGCGGCGATTACGACCAGGTGATCGGTGCTTTCTGGGCTACTCCGAACCGGCTACAGGACAAAAGATTAAATGCTGTGGCTCACGAACTGGGACACAGTTTTCAATTACAGTCGATCGCCGACGGAGAAGGTGTCGCCTGGGGAGGTAACGGGATTTTCGAAATGGGAGCTCAATGGATGCTCTGGCAGGTCAACCCCCACTGGATCGATGACGAGACCTATCACTGGGATGCTTTTAAAAAGAATACCCACAAAGCTTTTCTGCATACGGAGAACATTTACCGTTCGCCTTATATACTCGAATATTGGAGCGAAAGGCAAGGTTTACCATTTATCGGCGAATTATTCCGGCAAGGCAAGAAAGGCGAAGACCCGGTTATGACTTATAAGCGGATGCAAAATCTATCCCAGGAACAATTCAATGACGAAATGTTCGATGCTTATCAGCACCTGATCAATTTCGATTATAAACGGGTATTTTCCATCACCCGCCCATGGGCCAATTCTTTCCCGGATTTCAGGAGCTGTCTGGAAGAAAAAGAAGACGGCTGGTATCAGGTGAGGAAAGCCTGGTGTCCTGAAAATTACGGATTTAATGCGATCCACCTGCAAGTCCCGGCAGCCGGCACAACCGTACAAATCACCTTTGCGGGCCTAACCCCGGCCGGACAAGATTATAACATTCAATCACCGGAAAAAGCAGGCTGGCGTTATGGTTTCGTCGGAGTCACCGCAACAGGACAGACAATCCGGGGCAAAGTACACAAAAACCGTAAAGGAAAAGTCAGTTTCAAAACCCCCAAAGACCAACCTTTAAGCCATCTTTGGTTCGTCGTCATGGGAGCTCCTGCCGAACACCGGATGAACCCGGGATGGAATCCCCAAGGTCCTCAGCCAACCGATGCCCAATGGCCCTATAAAATAAAGGTAAAGGGAACGGAAATCCTTTGATAAATAAAACGGTGCCCGCAGTAAAACACAGGCACCGTTTCCTTTCCGGCTATCAGCTTCTCAATACCTACAATCCTTTCGCTTTTTCTCCAAGCAAATCCTGCACAACGACGTCCAATTCAGCCCCCCTTACCCCTCCGCATACGATCTTCCCTTCCGGGTCGAGCACGATACAATAGGGAACTCCACTCACCTGATATTCTATCGCAACCGGTCCTTTACGTCCTTTCTGATCACACAGCTGGTGCCATTGCATACCCTCCTCTTGTACCGCTTTTTTCCAATCTGTATCCCGCTCGTCGATCGACACACTGATCATATTGAAATCTTTGCCGCACACTTCATAAAGATGTCTCAAATGAGGTATTTCACCCCGGCAGGGACTACACCAGGAAGCCCAGAATTCAAGCATATTGTAAGCACCCGGTTTCATATATTCCGAAAGCGGCACATTTTCTCCTTTCAGATTTTTCAGAACGATATCATGATAAGTCCCCCCACGGGCCACACATCGCATCCGCTCTGCTGTCTTTTTTACATCTCCCATCATGGAGGCATTTTGCAGGGCAGGGGTAAAGCCGTTCATCAGCCCGTCGATCTCCTCCACCGTCATTTCCGACCGGGTTGAATTCAACAAATTATTCGCCAGTAATAAAGATACAACAGAATTGTTGTGAACTTTGATAAATTCCCCGGTAGCTTCGTTCAACCGGGCTTTGACACGATTCAGTTCCCGGACGATCTTCATGCCCTTTTCCGTATTGAAAATTCCATCCAGGGCCGGCACATGATATACTTTCAGGTATTCATTCCACAAAGCCGTTTTCCTTTCTGACAATTCCTGTACAGAGGTTTTATATGCCTGATACAGATCCTGTGTGGGGGAACCGGTCAGCGTAACGTTGTGTTCCTTATTTACCGGTTCCCAGTAATAGCTCGGCATACTGTCCATCTGACACTGGAATTCCATAGCCGTATTATCCGCAAAAAAACGATAAGCCTTTAATGTCTTTTTGCGCTGATTGGGTTCATCGGGAGTCATATCGACTACTAAACGGCAATATTTCGGATACTCGAAAGTCCTGGTTCCTTCCAGCTGGAATTTTTCATCTTTGATTACGGTAGAATCCAGCAATACGTCGGGATACGTATCGATATTATACAGTTTGACCACATACCCGTCCAAGGCTCCCGGTAATGAACCGTTTATCCGATATACCCGGGGTTGATGACAGGCCATACACAAGCCGGTCAAAACGATAAAATACAATAGTTTCATAGTTGTAATTTTTTATTTAACGGTTAATTTCTGACATTGTTTTGCGATCTGTTCCAGATCCAGCTGATAATATTGCCGGTAATATTGTATGACCAGATCGTATTTTTCCTGCAAGCGGGACCATTTTTTCATATCCGCATCCCGTTCAGCCTTCTCTTCCGTCAGGATCCAGGCGACAAAAGAAGCCCAGTCTGCATAAGCATAATCACTGGTGGCAGAAGCCCCGAAAGGAGACACAAATCCGCATTTTTTTCCGATTTCCCGGTTATAATTATTCGAATAGTCCAGACAAACATCTTCATCTGTTTCATTTTCATAGTAATATAATCCTTTGGAGATTGCTCCAAAACGTTCCGGCAACGGAATACCTTTGTAAGTGGTATAAGACAAACCCCGGAAGAACTCATAAAAAATCCCCCATTTCCATCCTTTCAGGTTATCCGTAAACTTATCGTCGGTATCCTGGCTGTTATCCAGGTAGCCGTAATAGAGGATCCCCTGCATTTCTTCCGTCTTGGTATTGGAGAAAATTCTATTCCCATTCTCATCCTTGTATTTATTATTTCCGGGATTGATTTTTACCAAAACCTGCCGTCTGTAAAGTCCGCTACTTACCATCTCATCAGGCAGCAGGGCGAAGAAACCCGTCAACAAGGTCAGGAATTTTTCAGCCACCGCTTCGTCTGCAGCCTGCATCGGAATCGCTTCCGGATTATTTGCCGTAATCCCATTCACCTGGGTATAACCAACCTCCGTTTTCAGGGCCTCCTCTCCACTCAGATTATAGTAAATATGTAAATCGTACTTCTGATAAAGGGCATAACACATTTTCTGCGCTTGGGAAGGACCGTCCAGGATGGCAGGCACAGGCCCTGTATACTCCCACATGGCTTCGGGGGTATCCTCTTTGGTACAGGCCATAGTCCCCCATATCAAACAACAGTAACAGATCATTTTATATAGATTCATTCGTTTCATAGCTCTATCATTTTAACGTGGATTACTACCGATTCCGGGATTCACACTCAGTTCCCTCTTCGGAATTTGCAATACATAGCGGGGATCATCTTTTTCCAGACGGGCTACCTGATTTTCATAGCCGATACGTTCCATGGCAGGCCGGGTTGTCCGTCTGAGATCGAACCAGCGGTGTCCTTCCAGACACAATTCACGGCGGCGTTCCGCTTCTATGAATACCAACAGGGAATTCTGATCGAAATCCGCAGCTTTCAGGTCTGTATAAGTCCCCTCCCGGAATTTTTCAACCCTCAGTCGGTTCAGATACTTTACAGCCTCCCCTATCCCGTTCTCTTTATGGGCATAAGCTTCTGCCAGAATCAGATACATTTCTTCAGTCCGGATCACCCGGGTATAACCACTGCCGGCATCCGGTCTCATTACACTGCTGATGTTCGGGATATATCTGTTTTTGGCATAGATCAATTTGGGTTTTCCCCTTAAAGAATAAGTCTGCATAAAGTAATAACGTCTCACATCGTCCGGCTCATCTTCATACTCAGCCGCCAGTTTTTTATTGACACTGAAGGTTGAAATAAAATGATACCATCCCAAGGCAGGCACAATCTCACTTATTCCATTTACAAACAACACATTATCATTATCTTTCGCCAAATAATCCTTTCCCCACACCGTCGAAGCATTCCAGCTGCTGACAAAGTTATTATCCATACTGAGGCGGAGTCCTGCCTCATACAGGTTGAATATCGCCGGATTTTCCCGGATGACCTGTTCAGCACACACAATGGCAGAATCCCATTGCTGCATATAGAGATACACCCTGGCCAGCAAGGCACGGGCCGACAAAGCATCGAATTTCAGTTTGGCAGGCTTGGAAACCGGATTAGCCTCCATCAGCCGGACTCCTTCTTTCAAATCTCCGACAATCAGGTCGTATACCTCTTTAACGCTGTTCCGGGTATATGCCTTATCTTCTGCCGCCGTACTCAGATTCAGCGGAATACCGGGATCTGTGGCACAAGTTTCCGGATCATAAGGTTTGGCATACAGGTTGACCAGATAGAAATGGGAATACGCTCTCAAAGCATAAGCCTCTCCCTTGATATTCTGACGGGTACGTTCCACATTCACCTCATTCAGTTCCATCCCGGCAGCCTGATCGATATTTTCCAATACCACATTGGCATAAAAGACACTTTGGTAGAATTTCTCGAAAGCGATATCCCCCCCGGGCATAGTTGTCTCGATATCTTTATTCCACATATAGGCAGCCACATACACATCTCCATAATCGTCCCCCTCCATAGAGTGGTCGGAAGCAATCAGATCCACATCGTCCGAAAGGACATCCAGGTAAGGAACCACCTGTTCTGTCAGATACCCGTAGTTCAGCAACTGATCGTAATCGTCTGTCGTATTGGGTTTCAATTTATTTTGGGGTACCTCTTCCAGGTAAGACTCACAACTGCCGGAAAAAATCCCTCCCAATACGACCAGCATATATAATAATCTCTTTTTCATATCTTTTGTGTATTAAAAGTTTACATTCAATCCCAAGGTAAAACTACGGGGTAAAGGCAGTGAACCGTAAGCCGTCGTTGTATAATTAATGGTCTCCGGATCATATCCTTTCATCCGTTTATCCGCCCAGACAAACAGATTTTGAGCCTGGAACTTCAGGGATATACCTCCCAGTTGACGGTCGCCCAGAACAATCTTCTGTACCAACCGGCCGGGAAGCCTGTATTCCAGCATCACATTCCGCAGACGTAAGTAGTCTCCGGGCACTACAGTTTTCTGACTCTTATTGAATATCACTTTGGTGTAATGGCTGTCTCCGCCGGCATGTCCGGACAGGACCGGAATAATCTTCGTTGCTTCATCTCCCGGTTTTCTCCATCTGTCCATGATTTTCCGGTTGGCATTCTGGTCTGCCTCCGGTAAAGAATTATAGGCAAATTCCGGTAGACGGACCTTATTTTTCAGACCGAACGAAAATAAGAAAGACAGGGAAAAATCTTTATACCGGATGACGTTATTGAATCCGCCCGACAATATCGGATCCCGGGTTCCTTCGTATTTCAGGTTATAGATATTGTTGTAAACAGCCTCTTCGATCTCCGGATCGTCTTCGCTCAGGATATTGTTGTTTTCATCGTAGAACAAGGGTATACCGTTTTCATCCAGACGGGCAAAACGATACGAAAACATACCGTTTACAGGTTTGCCCAGAAAGACTTCACCCGGGGTATAGATACTCTTTACCAGACTTTCGGCCTGAGGGGTTATATTAGATTTTACGACCTTATTTTTTACATACCCCAGATTGACGGACGACAACCACGAAAATTGCTTTTTCCGGATAATATACCCCGATACGGACACATCTACTCCCTGGTTTTTCACATCCGCATAATTGACAAATTTATTGAGAAAACCCGTTACAGAAGAGACGTTCTTGGATGCAATCAGGTCTTTGCTATAATCCCGGTAGTAGTCCACATCCAGGGTCAGACGGTTATCGAACATGCCCAGTTCAAAACCGATATTGACCGAGGAAGTGGTTTCCCATTTCAGTTCCGGATTCGGGGCTTGTATAATTTCCATCTGCAACAATTGATTGACTTCGTTCGGAGGTAAAGCAGAAGCAACAATCTGCGGCGTACTCTCCTCCACGATATTTCCCCTTAAACCATAAGAAGCCCGGACGGCCAGGTTATTGACCAGTTCCGATCCCGACAGAAAATGCTCATTGCTGATGATCCATTTCCCGGAAACCGACCACAAAGGCAGATAACGGTACTTCGGATTAGAACCGAACAGATTCGAACCATCGAAACGGATATTCCCGTTGATCACATACCGGTCTTTATACATGGCCGACAGAACGGCGTAATAAGATATATAAGAACGTTCGGGTATATTCCGGGTCATTTTATTTCTGGCCAGATGACCGGTATTCTCTCCCAATGCAGGTTCGTAAAAAATATTGCCCCGGTCGTGCATATATCCCGAACCATTGCTGGTCAACCCCTTATACAGGGTGGTCCTGAACTCCTGTCCGAGCATGGCGTCGATAGAAAAATCTTCTGCCAGGTTTCCCTTATACTCCAGGCTGTTCCGGATCAGGGACGTTCTCTGTTCATAATTCGTTTCATTGTACACTCCTCCGAAAGGCAAAGAGGTCTTATCATATTCTTCCTGGGTATAGTCCCCGAAATCATACCCTCTGATTTCCGCCGCATAGGCACTTTTTTCCTTAGCGTAATCCGAACTGGAAGAATGCGAGGAGGCATAACTGAACAAACCGTTGTATTTTAATCCCTTATAAAGATTTACCGTCAGATTCAGGATCCCTTTCAGGTCGGTCTGGGAAGATTCCCGATGGGTATTTTCCTGTTCGTTCAGTATATTATAGAGGTAATATCCTCCGAATGTCTTTTTATAAAAGAAGTAATCGCCGTTTTCATCATATACCGGAATCGTCCGTGAAGTCCGTACTGCATACTCGAACGGGTCGGCACTGGCATGGAAAGTTTCCCGGTCACGGCGCCCTGCCTGTAAAGTGGCAGACAGGCGTACTCCCCGGAACAGTTCTGCATTCAATTTGGCCAGTCCGTTGAAATTCTTATAATCCGTCTGTTTGTCGGCCCCTTGCTCCCCGTCATAACTCAGGGAGACGTAATAATCCGCTTTCTCCGAACCGCCGGAAACACTCAGGTTATGGGTCTGGGTATATGCATTCCGGTACAATAGTTTAAACCAGTCGGTATTCCGGGTTTCCGTCTTTTTCACTTCTTCCCTGAATTGTTGCAGGGTAAGGTTACCCAAGGCATACTGGCTCATCAGTCCTTCCATTCCTACCCCTCCGTTGATATACAAACCATCGTCATAGCATTGTTGGGTCAGTTCCACTCTTTCCCGGGAGTCCATCAGGTCAAAATCCCGGTAAGCAGGACGCAGGCTGACAGCTGAAGTGTGTTGATAAGAGATATTGAATCCGTTCCGCTTTCCTTTCTTTGTCGTCACCACGATCACCCCATTGGCTGCCCTCGTCCCGTAAATCGCCGTTGCCGAAGCATCTTTCAGAACTGTGATACTCTCTATGTCGTTGGGACTCACTCCTCCGATAGCGGAGTTGAACATATTCATGACATCCGGGCTATTCAGCTCTGCGACTGTTATAGGCACGGAATTTTCCAGCATCACTCCGTCCAACACCCAGAGCGGATCGGCGTTACCGGCTATCGTTGCCGTTCCCCTGACCCGTATTTTGGGGGCAGCGCCGGGAGCTGCAGAAGTATTCACTACCGACAGGCCTGCCAATTGTCCCTGTAGCATATCTTCGATACTGGAAGCCCCTACCATATTCAGGTCTTCTGTTTTGATAGTCGAAACAGCACTGGTCAACTGCCTTTTCTCGATCTGCTGGTAACCGGTCACAACCACTTCTCCAATCTCTGTAACAGCATCTTTCAGAACTATATTCAACATTTCTTCTCCACGATACGGTATCTCACGCGTTTCCATTCCTACAAACGAAAATACCAGTACCAAATCGGGCAGATCCGCAACCTCCATCCGGAATTTTCCGGCATTATCCGTAGACACCCCGACCGTAGACCCCTGAATCACCACCGAAACGCCGGGCAAGGGTATTCCTTTCGTATCCTTTACCGTTCCCTGTATGACAATTTTCGGATTTTGCTGTTGTTTTACCGGACGGATGACAATCGTTTTATTCAAAAATTCATAGGAATAATCATCCTGCAAAACTTCCTTCAACAACTTACTCACCTCCATTTTACTGTCTGTCAGTTTAATTTTACAGGCAACATCCAGTTCATCGTCGCTATAGAAGATATCATATTTCAACTGTCTGTTGATGGCCGTAAAGATATCTTCCATTGTCAGTTCGTTCAGGTTCAGAGTAACAGTCCCTCTCTGGCCATAAACCGAAGCACTCACCTGAAATATGCCCAGAAAAAAGAAAAAAGTAATCAATTTCATAAGCAGCAACCATTTTTTTATTTTACCTGAACGGCAAAAACAATTCAAATCCTCATTTTTTTTCATAAATTTGTAGATTGAAGTTAATAATGGCCTGTAAATCAGCCTGGCTCAAGGATCGGTTTACAGACGTTATCGATTATCGGGGATGAGAGTCGCGACCTCTTATCCCTTTTAAATTTTACTCACAACGATTTGCTTTCCTTCTACTTTAAAACGGATACCGGTAGTCATTTCCAGAAAACGCAACACCTCGGTGACCGGGCTATGCTTGTTGATGGAACCCGTAAAACGCATTTGTTTTACCTCTTCGTCCTGATAAACCATCGTAAAATCGTACCAGCGTTCTAATTTTTTGACAATCTCTTCGAAAGTGTAAGCCTTGAAATAAAACTTTCCATCGACCCAGGAAGTATATAAACCCGCATCGACCGAAGCCACCTTCCTTTGGCCGGAACAGCGGTCCACAGTATATTGTTCCGAAGGCTTTAAAACAACCGTACGGCCTTGTTCCGCAATCCTGACACTTCCTTCCACCAGAGTGGTTTGCCAATAGTTGTCTTCGCGGTAAGTACTCACATTGAAACTGGTTCCCAACACCGTAATTTCTCCATTCTCAGTCGATACCTGAAAAGGAGCGGTTGTATCTCTGCACACTTTAAAAAAAGCTTCTCCGCAAAGCTGTACTTCCCGCTTACCGGCAACAAACCGGACCGGGAAACGAATCGTCGTTTCGGAATTCAGCCATACCTGTGAACCGTCGGGCAGCCTCACCATATATTCACCCCCTTTCGGTACGATCAGCGTATTATACGCTGTAATCGTGGAATCTTCCGTACTCCCGGTTTCATATTTCAGCTCTCCCCCTGACGTATCGTTGGTAATCTTTACCCCTAATTCCTCGATATCCCGAATTTCTGTCTGAGTTCCCAGGATAATTCTTTCCCCACTCGCCAATATCAATTCTGCTTTCGAAACGCCCGGTAGAATAACATCCGTCAATTCTCCCGTAACCGGAAGTGCGGACTCCCTGTTATACGTTACCCACCCCCAGACAGAAAAAAATAAAACAGTCACAGCCGCAGCATATCTGCACCAGCCGGGTACGCGCCATCCACCGGCCGTCTGTTTCTCCACCCTCCGCCAGGCCCGGTCGATATCGTACTTCTGCTTCTCCGCAGCTTTCATACTCCTGCGGGAGACCATCATTACATCCAGCATCTGCTTCAGCTGCGGATCATCGTATCCGACCGCTTCTTCCTCCTCTTTTTTATCTCTTCTCCATAAACCAGAAAGCCGTTGCCATAAATCTTCTGAAAATGGTACACTCATGACCTTTATATCTTTAATTTTATATAAAGGCAACTAAGTTTAAAAAACGGGTGAGTGAAAAAGAAAAAAAGTTACTTCATCTCTTTATAAGTTGCACAAGCAATCAGTAACAACAGGTTCGAATTTTTAAGTACAGCGATTTTTTCCCGGATTTCACGATAAGCTTTGGAGATATGTGATTTCACCGTATTCACCGATATGCGGAGCTCCTCGGCTATCTCCAGGTATTTTTTCCCTTCCAGACAACTTTTCATAAACACAATACGGCATTGCTGGGGTAAAGATTGAAGGATATGCTGAATTTGTTCCAACTGGGTCTGTTCTTCTTCGGAATAACCGGATTTCAACAGATCGTCCCAATATTCGGACAGTAAACGGGAATGAGTCCGTTCGACAAGTTGATGTTTCAAAATATTCAACACCCGGTGTTTGACGGCAGAAAAAAGATACCCCCGGAAGGATTCCTGCAAACGGATCGTTTCCCGGTTGTTCCAGATATAGATAAATACATCCTGTACCGCATCCTCGGTTTCACTCTTTTCGTCCAGATAAGTCCAGGCGTAATGGCACAAGTCTGTATAATACTTTTGAAACAACTGCTCAAAAGCATTCCGGTCACTCTTTCTGACCGCCTCAAAAAGTTGTAAATCTGGATCTATATTTCCGAAATCATTCATCGGGGACAAATATAAAAAGTATCTCTTTACGATCAAAGAGATACTTTTATGACAAAAGGCTTCCCGCAATCTGTCAATCGGCGATCAATTTACGGTAACGCACCCGCTTGGGCTGGATATCGCCAAGCTGTGCACGTTTGTGTTCCTCGTATTCAGAATACGATCCTTCGTAAAAGACCACATTAGAATCTCCCTCGAAAGAAAGGATATGGGTACAGATACGATCCAGAAACCAACGGTCGTGTGAGACGACAACAGCACAACCGGCAAAGTTTTCCAAGCCTTCCTCGAGCGCCCGGAGGGTATTCACATCTATATCGTTAGTCGGCTCGTCGAGCAACAACACATTGGCATCGGCTTTCAGGGTAAGGGCCAGATGAAGGCGGTTTCTCTCCCCTCCGGACAACACTCCGCATTGCTTTTCCTGATCGGCTCCGGAAAAATTAAACCGGGAAAGATAAGCACGTGCATTAATCTCTTTTCCTCCGACCCGTATCGATTCCTGACCGCCTGAGATCACCTGATAAACCGTCTTTTTCGGGTCTATATCCTTATGAGTCTGATCAGCGTATCCTATCCGCACGGTTTGTCCCACTTCAAATGTTCCTTTATCGATACTTTCCATCCCCAGTATCATTTTAAAGAGAGTTGTTTTTCCAGCCCCATTGGGACCGATAACTCCAACGATACCATTGGGAGGAAGGGTGAAATTCAGATCATCGAACAGCAACTTGGAGCCGAAAGCTTTCGCCACATGTTGTGCTTCTATCACTTTATTTCCTAAGCGGGGACCGTTCGGAATAAAAATTTCCAACTTGGTTTCCCGTTCTTTCTGATCTTCATTCAATAATGTCTCATAGGATTTCAACCGGGCTTTCCCCTTAGCCTGTCGGGCCTTGGGGGCCATATTGATCCATTCCAATTCATGTTCCAGTGTCTTGCGGCGCTTACTGGCCTGTTTTTCTTCCAGCGCCATTCGTTGGGTCTTTTGTTCCAACCAGGACGAATAGTTACCCTTCCATGGAATTCCTTCTCCCCGGTCAAGTTCCAGTATCCAGCCGGCCACATGATCCAGGAAATAACGGTCGTGAGTAATACAGATTACCGTTCCGGCATACTGTTGCAAATGTTGTTCCAACCAATCGATCGATTCGGCATCCAAATGGTTAGTCGGTTCATCCAATAGCAATATGTCCGGTTGTTGAAGCAGCAAGCGGCACAAGGCAACCCGGCGCCGCTCTCCACCGGAAAGCGTATCCACCACCTGATCCTCGGGGGGACACCTCAGCGCATCCATGGCCCGCTCCAAACGACTGTCCAGATTCCAGGCATCCGTAGCGTCTATCTTATCCTGCAATTCTGCCTGACGATTGATAAGAGCATTCAATTTATCCGGATTTTCCAACACTTCCGGATCTCCGAACTTTTGATTGACCTCCTCAAATTCCTTCAAAGCGTCCACAATATCCTGTACCCCCTCCTGCACAATCTCCTTAACAGTTTTGCCGGATTCCAGCTTCGGATCTTGCTCCAGATACCCTACGGAATATCCCGGAGAAAAAACCACTTCACCCTGATAATCTTTCTCAATACCGGCAATAATTTTCAACAAAGTAGATTTTCCCGAACCGTTCAAACCGATAATACCGATTTTCGCTCCATAGAAAAAAGATAAATATATATTCTTCAACACTTGTTTTTGAGGAGGAAATGTCTTGCTGACCCCCACCATTGAAAAAATAATTTTTTTATCATCCGCCATAATTCATGTAATCTTAATTGTTTTCTGCCCAATCTCCGGCATCGGGTACAAAGATACAATTAAAACGGCGAATTAAATAGGTTTATAAAGTCTGTAAAGAAATTATAAACCTATATAGTCCGACACCCCCGTCCCTCTGGTTTATCTTGCCAGTAAAGGTTCTATTTTTTCCCTATCCGAGGGACGGGGAGCAAAAGCATTGATGATCCTGAAATTTTCATCGATCAACAAAAAACGGGGAATGGAAGTAATGTCCCAGGCATCGCCTACCACATAAGGATCGGCCAAAACTTCCTGAATATGAGCCGGCATACCGTCTTTCTTCAATTTCTTGACCCAAAGTTTTTCATTCTGGTCGATCGAAATACCGATAAACCGGATATCCGGATACTTTTCACTCAGTTTCTCGAACTCGGGTAATTGGAACAAACAAGGCAGACACCAGGTAGCCCAAAAGTCGACATACAACACCTTTCCCTTAAAATCGCTCAGCCGCATTTCTTTCCCGTCGATATCCTTAAAAGGAATATCCGGAGCCGGCCGGCCTTCCATCAATTTTGCCCGTTCTTGCAATTTTGCCTGAAAAGAATTACGTAACTCTTTATTCCGGATCTGACGGGAAAAATCGGTATACATCCGATAATCCTTAAGCATCAAGCCCTGATCCAACAATTCTGCATTTTTTAAAACCGTCATCCATTCCCTAAAAGCCGGAGAAAGAGCAAACTGAAACACCTGAATCTCATGGCATTCCCGTAATATATTCCGTACATCGGAGATTTCAAGATAGCGATCGGAAGCACCGATCTTCTTTAACAAAGGTTCGGCCAGTGTCGCTACTTCCCGATAAAAGGCCTGTTTCTTTTCGAGTTTTACCTCAGGAGCATCATCGTAGTTACTCAATTGCCCCACAGAGAAATAATCCAGATAAGTCGCCAGCCGATAGGCTTCCAGCCGGATTTGTTCCAATTCCCGAAATTCCGGAGTCACTGCGGTCAAATGGGCTAAGGCGTCCAGGCTGGCATCTACAATACTGTCCACCTTATAGCGGTAAACCTCGAAACTCACTTTTTCTTTAGGAAGGCCGAATTCATTTAGCTCCCGTCCTATTTTAGCGATCTCCCAACCGCTCAGTTTCGCACTGTTGCGCAAATAGTTATTGGCTTCTATTCCTTTACCGTTAAAAGTGGTTTTCGTAGTATTCCGGTTGAAAATAATCTCCAGATCATCGCCCGGAGTCAAATACAAGGTATTATGTCCCACTTTATAATAGGCCGGTTGTTTTAATTTCAATTTTAAATCGAAACGGCCGTTGGAATCGAGTATAATTTCTATCGTCCTATCATGATAGACTTCTGCTGCGATCCCATCACTATTCATCGATACCCGGTCCAATCCGAATTGTTTCAGCGAACCGGATATCTTCACTACTCCGGCCTTTGCCGATAAAGAACAAGCAACCAATAACAGTATAAGTAATTTTATGATTTTCATAGGATAAATATTAAATTATTCAACAGCCCTCCAGCCCATTTTTTTGATTTTCATAAGCCCTTCCCAACATGATTTTTCGTCCGCCTCGAGTTCTACCTTATCCGGATTCACTCCCTGGATATATTTTTGCAGTTTTCCTCCGGTTGTCGCATTGTAAGTCGCCACATACAGCGGATTCTCATTCGGTTCGATCGCAGTATCACAATACAGCATTGTAATCTGGTCGCCCATATCGAAAGTGTAATGCCGTTCATTGCCTTTATTGTAATCGTAAGCATGCAAAGTAGAACCTACGGCATAATACACCACTGTTCTCCGGGAAGAAAAGGCATAAAAATCGGCCTTATCGAAATCTACAGCCCCTGCACCGATCGTATAACAATTCAATTTCGTCGGTCCGGAACCGACTGCCCGGAATTTATAGAGATAATAAGTTCCGGCCGGATCTTTCAGGATGGCGAACGAATTACCGTTAGAGCTCCCGACATCCAGGGTATTTTCCCCATAAACCAGAGTCCGTCCCGTCGTTCCCTGATTCCAGGGAAACGGATCTCCTGCCTGATCTTCCAGCAAATCAGAAACAGCGATACTGTTCTTCACCGTCAGAAAACGTTGATTCTCCACATCAAACCATAAAAAACTACCCGAATAGCTATTCAATGTATAGAACAGATAAGGAAAAGCTTTATAATAGGTATTCTGATCCGAAGTCAGACAATTCACCGGATTATTATAATAGTCTCCTCCCATCAATAACGTACTGGCATTGAAAATATATCCGTTATTACATACGACTGTGCGATAGTAGCTAGACCCACCGTTTTTACCAGATTTATCTTTCACCCGCGGAATAATATCTACCGGTACGAATTCCGTATCGAAGGTCTGATCCATAAACAATAATTTACTGAACACATCACTTTCCGAACCGGCAAAAGTTTTACGATCCATGGAATAAGCCTGGGACCCGGTCAATACCCATAATTTGATATAGTTACTGTTTCCGGCCGCTCCCGTATGAATAATATCCACCGGATTTTTCAGGACCGGCAGCCCGCTGTTTTTCAATAATTCTTTGTATAAAACCGTATCTTTCACCATTGACAACATCTGCACATCTACCTCTCCCTGAGTGTTCTCACCGATCAGCAAAATGCCTTTCGAATAAGCGGTTCCAACTTTCAATGTAGAAGTAGCCACCGTCACGACACCGGTCTGCCGGTCGGTCACCCTGAAATATAAGGTATAATCACGCGGAGCTAATTCAACCCGATAGTTCAATATCCGTTCCGTACCGATCAACTCTGTCGAATTATAGGGCACGTTAGCCCTCCATTCATAAGCAAAACGGGTGGTATCCCCGATATTTCCTTCCGTTACCGTCACCGTAGGATCGATTTCCAGCACACTTTCCCGGTAAACCGTTTCATAAACCGACTCTAACCCCTCTATGTTCACCTCACAAATGTCATGATAATCGTACGAGCCTTTGTCATCATAGCATGCCGTCAACCCTAATGCGAATACAATAATATATACTAATCTTTTCATAATTATTTCTGTTTAATCGTAATAACCTTCTTCCGGTACCCAGGGTACACCTACTTTCGATAACCAGGGACAACCGCTGAACCACATCAAACGCCCATCCTCTTCCAAAACCGGTTTTTTGTCATTGTAGCATTGGATCAGATAGGTGGACATAGATTTATATATCAGCATTTGCAATGCACTCGGCATCGTTTCAGTACTCATAAAATCATTATACGTCAAATTAAAACGCTCACAAATCAATTCCAGTTTTTTCCGGCTGAAAGCGCCCCAATTTCCGGATTCATACCCTCCATTATAGGGAGAAACGGCAGTACCGACCCAAACTTTAGGCTCTACCATAAAATCAGCAATACGCAAGGTATGTAATGAAGCATCGAAATGCTCATACACCGGCCCGGTCCGGTGTGAACCGATCAAGGCATCCCATTCCGGGAAAGCCAGAGAAAAATATTCGTTAGCCACCAATCTCAAGCCCAATCTCTGTTCTTTTTCCTGCAAAATATCGGTACGTATCAGGCGGACTTCTACCTCAGCGGCAGACTCTCCGGCCTTGATCACACCTTCACGGTTCAAGGGCAGATAACCCACATTTTCAGTCAGATCGGTACTATCGGGATTGACTTCCACCAGAAAAATCCGGTCATACGCTTTCACCGGACCGGTAGCCATCACCTTCACCGACAGCGTTGCGGTATCTCCCGGCAAACTGATAAAATTGACATCCGTATAAGGTTGGTAAGGCCAACTATTTTCATTTCCCCAGGAATCTCCCCATTGTACGGCAAAATAAACTCCTTCCAAGCCTTCATAATCCATCAGGTCTTTTTCACAACCCGACAACATCAAAGGTAAAAACCATATATAATATAAAAATCTTTTCATAATCATTCATTTGAAATATCTGTACTACTGATTCGTTGATCGGTTTCGCTTTCCGGAAGCGGAACGACATATTTGGCCAGTTCCACGTTCTTCGTTCCTGTAGCCTGATTTCCATCGGGGATATTTACCATTTCCTGACGTTTATAGAAAAAGAACAGTTGCCCCTCACCCAACATTTCTTTTTTATATTCATTCGCCAGGATATTGATCCGGTTGTCTTCCGTCAGGGCAAGGCTGTTGCAGTTTCTGGCATTACGGAAAGTATTCAGATAAACGGAAGCTTCGTCCAGCTTACAACATTCAACCGCAATCAGATACATTTCGCTCATCCGGATCAGGGGGATCATATATTGCCGGCTGGCTGTCACATTATCCTGCTTTTCGAATTTGCGATGATAGAGTACCGAAGTTCCGTTTTTATTATAAGTAGACCAAACCGAATAACGGTAATCATTCTCATTATCGTATAAATCATCTCTCCGGGCAGTGCCGGCTAAGGTGAGAATACTGGTCGACTCGAGTGTCGGAGCAAACAAATCCTCATGTAATTTTTCCCGGGAAGAATGATAGGTTCCGAACAATACTTCGGAATAGAATACCCGGTCGGGATTCGATGAAGTAGCTTCGCTATTCGTTACAAAAGGGAAAAATTCCGCTCCTTCAGCCTGTCCTTCGGCAATCACTTCTTTGGCCGTAGCCGCAGCTTTTTCCTTATCTCCTCCCCAAAGCTGAACCCGGGCCATCAGGCCCTTTGCTGCAAAATAATTCATCCGGAAACGCCTGTAATTCAAATCTGTATCGGAAAATTCCTCTTCCACAAAATAAGGATCCGTATCTTTCAGCAAACCGACAGCATTTTTCAGATCGTCGAGAATCAGTCCGACGACTTCCGATCCGGACAGTAAAGGAGTAACCGTCTGATCCGAATTCGTCTGATAAGGAATACTTTCTTTATCCAATTCGGAGGTCAGAGGACCGAACAGACGCAACATATCAAAATGAAGCATAGCCCTTAAAGCTAAAGCCTCCCCTTTGATCGCCCCCTTCCAGACAGGCGAAAGCCCGGCTTTATTTTCATCACATTTTTCGATAATCGTATTGCAACAGGCAATCAC
Source organism: Odoribacter sp. N54.MGS-14 (assembly GCF_000980295.1). NCBI lineage: Bacteria > Pseudomonadati > Bacteroidota > Bacteroidia > Bacteroidales > Odoribacteraceae > Odoribacter > Odoribacter sp. N54.MGS-14. The sequence continues at coordinate 20,467 of NZ_LARL01000047.1, forward strand.
CGCATAGCATTTCTGCCACATGTTATCGAACAGGGCCTTCTCATCGTTTCCGGTATAAACCAAACCTCCATAATTATAGAAAGCATGCGACGAAGAAGCAACACTGTAATACTGTCCCATCACATCCAAAGCACCGGCAGTCAGGTTTCGGCCATACAATTCATTCGTATTCAATTCAATATACACCCCGTTCAATGCCTTCACAAATCCCTCCCGGTCATTGAAAAGCATCTCCTCCGACAAACGATCCGAAGGCGTCACATTCAGCCATGACTCACAGGAATAGAAGGATAGCAGAAGTAAAGCCAGACCACATTTTATGATGAAATTCAACTTTTTCATTTTCATTCGTTTTAATTTAAAATCTTAATCCCAAAGACATGGATACCGAACGGGCAAAGGGATAATCGATACCCCGTTCATTTTTCACGGTTGAAATCCGGAAAATATCGTTCATATAAGCTCTTACCGTCAATGATGAAGCGCCGACCGATTTCAGCCATTTTCCCTGGCTCTCGTACCCCACCGATATAGACTCTCCTGAAAAGACGTTGTTGTCGGCGACAAACCGGGAAGACATCGGCGTATCGGCTGTCGTTGAAATCGCCCGGAATTTAGCATTATCGCCCGGTTCTTTCCAACGATCGTACAAAGCCCGCTTATCCTGATTATAGTGGACATCACTGAACGAAATATTTTCTACCTTATTGTACAAGGTCTCCATAAAGATCTGCCCACCCAACCGGTAACGGAAATTGGCAGAAGCCGAAAAACCTTTATAGTAAAAAGACATGCCGACAACCCCTTCCAGTTTCGGATCACTATTTCCTACGACCACCTCATCCTCGACATTATAAGCAAAACTCTGGGTACCGTCTTTATGCAAAAAGATCTCACGTCCCGTAGCCGCATCTATTCCGGCAGAGCGGACAGCCCATAAATCCGAAGGACTTCCGCCGTCGTAATACCGCAACATATTCTTGGTTTTATTTTCATCATTGAACCGGGATAAATAGGCACTGACATTCCGGTATTCCGAAGTCAGATGCCGTAAGGTCGCATTTACCTGCCAAAGCAGGTGTTCTTTTTTCAATAAAGCATAATTCAACACAACCGTATATCCTTTCGTCACCTGTCCGCCGACATTAGCCGGAACGGAGGTACCTCCCGTAGACGAAGGAACTCCGGTATAAACCAACAACGGATCGGTTTTCTTTGAAAAGTAATCGAAATTCACCCGCAAACGGTTATTAAACACCACTAAATCCAAACCGATATTCCGGTCCAGCGTTTTTTGCCACTCCAGGTCCGGATTTCCGAAATTATTGATGATAGCGCTGACTCCCCAAGGATTGGTGTGATGATTATTATAGGTATAAATTTTCATCGCAATATAAGCGTCGAAGTTCTGGTTTCCGGGATTTCCGACCGAAGCCCTCAGTTTCAGCATATCCAGCCAACCGGCCCCTTCCAGAAAATGTTCGTTGTGGATATTCCATCCAAGTCCCACCGACCAGGTATTGGTAAAAAGTTTGTTCACCCCGAAAATGGAAGCCCCGTCTGCCCGCCAGTTGGCATCCAGCAAATAACGGTTGTCATAAGCATAACCGAGATTCACATAATAGCTGGCCGTCCTTTTCTTAACATCCTGATATACTTTTTTATCTGGATTATATTCCTGAGCAAAAGAAGGGTTGGAAAATTCATCGTCGATAAATCCCCGCATGGTATACCCGTTCAGATTCGAAGTCGACTGGGTAAAACGCATTCCGGCCACCGCATTTACCATATGCCGTTCTGCCAGTAATTTTCCGTAGGTAACACTCAAATCACCGTCATAACCGAAAACGTGTTTTTCCGATTCCGTATAGGCTCCTTTCTCATTATCTTCCTTACCCACAAATTCCGAATTGAAAGGCGAAGAAAATTTCTCTGCCTGCTCGTTGGATTTATTTACTCCTATTCTCGCCCGGATCCTCAATTCGTCTATTACCCGCCAATCGGCTTCAAAGTTGTTGGTTATCCCTAAAGTATGGGTACGATCGAAATTTGTATTAGACAAATCGTAAAACGGTCCGTATACATTTTCGTTTATTGTTCTAAAGGTATTTATATCAAAATAAGAAAAAGACTCCAGCACTTTTACAGGTTCTCCGTTTTCGTCCGTTTTCCGGTAATACGGATTGGTTTGGGCGAATCTTTTAAAAGAAACGCTCTCCCGTTCTGCCCTGGTATAATCCACATTCAAAGAATTGGTAAAAGCTACACGGCCTTTCCGGTAAATGAGCCGGACATTTCCATTCAATACATCCCGGTCCGATCCCTTCATCACTCCCTGGGTTTTTCCGTAACTCACCCCGACACCATAACGCATCACTCCGTCGCCACCTTCCAGAAACAAATTGTGTTTGTGTGTCGTAGCAAAACGCAGGGGCTCGTTCATCCAGTAGGTATCCACCCCTCTCCGCACTTCCTGCAAACGCATATTATATTTTCTTTCCTGCTCGACACTTCCCAAATACCCGTCCGGTCCCCAGCTTTGATAAAGTCCGGAAAGCAATTCGAACTGCAATTTTTCCTCGGCATTCATCAAATTATAATCCGACAGATCGGCAAAAGTAAAATTCAGGTTACCGGTATAATTCAATCTCAGCTGCCCGGCTTCGGGAGCTTTCGTTTCTATGACCACGACTCCATTGGCTGCTTTCGATCCATATATAGCGGTAGCGGCTGCGTCTTTCAGCACAGTAATACTCTGTACCCGGTCCATACTCAAATCACTGATCGTCGCCAGAGTCGACTCGAAACCGTCGAGGATAAATAACGGTTGGTTGGGATCGGTATTATATTCTTCGGTCAAACCGATTACACTGGTTTTCCCCCGGATTTCGATATTGGGCAAATGGTTGGGGTCCGAACCGAAATCATTGTTTTCGATAATGGCAAACGAAGGATCGAGTGTCTTCAGACTTTCGAGTACATTCGAGTTACCGATCATCTTCAGCTCTTTATTGGTAAATGTAGCCGACGAACCGGTAAAGCTTTCTTTCTTTCGGGTAAAAATACCGGTCACCACTACTTCGTCCATCTCGGCCACTTCTGTAACCAAGGTGATATTCAATTCTTTTTCTCCTTTCCATCTCACCGCTTTCTTTTCCATACCGATAAACGAATATACCAATGTCAATTCCTTCATCTCAGGCACAGATAAGACATATTTTCCGTCAGTATCGGTCACCGTACCCAGCGAAGTACCCTGAATCTGTACCGTTACTCCCGGTAGCAAACTGCCTTTTTCATCCGTCACCTTACCGACAATTTTCACTTCCTGAGTTTGTTTCTGCGGTACACTTTTCTGTTCCCGGATAATCACCAGATCATCTTCGATCAGGAAAACAAAGGGACTTCCTTTCAAACAATCTTCCAAAACTTCTTCGAGGCCCACCCCTTTCAAATCCACCGAAACCGGTTGGAATTGTTTCACTGCATCACTGTCATATACAAACTTATATTCGCTCACTTGCCTCAAATATTGAAACACATCCGCCAAAGAGGCTTTTTTCATCGAAATGTCGAATTTTTTCTGTTGTGAATAGACTGCTGCCTGTAAATTCAGCGAACACACGAGTAGAATCAACACCGTCTTCATCATAATCAACATACGGGGTAATTTCGTGAGTACGAAACTACCGTTCCTTAAATTTTTTTTCATACATTTGTAAATAAAGTTAATAATACGCTCTACTCCCCACGAAGGAGTATCGATATGTTAATGTAAAGCAGTACATGTGCCCGCATGTATTGCTTTTTTAATATATCCTACTGTTCGATAACCACCGTTTTTCCGCTTACCCGAAACCGTACCCGCCCGGTCTTTTCAAGCTTCGATAAAATGGTAGCGATATTTTCATACCGCTGAATATCCAAAGAAAAATGGGCTTCCTTCAAATCCGGTTTGGCGAAAAAGAATTCCACATCATACCACCGGGCCAGTTTGGTCATAATTTCCTCGAGCGATGCCTCGGTAAAATGGAATAGTCCGTTAGTCCAGCCGATATAATCTTCCGCCACCACCTGTTTCAGAGTAAACCGGCCTGCTTCCACCGACAATTGCTGATCCGGCTGTAATACCTGAGTTTTATCCCCGACAGCTACTTCTACTTTACCCCTGACCAGCGTAGTCGTTACCCGGGAATCCTCCGGATAAGCTTCCATATTGAAAAGAGTTCCTAATACTTTTACCGCCAAATCAGCCGTTCTCACGACAAAAGGCTGTTCCTCCTTCCGGGCTACATCGAAACAAATTTCTCCCTCCATTTTCACCTCCCGCAGCTCCCCCGTAAAACGGACGGGATAAGTCAGGCGAGACTCCGAATTCAACCACACCCGCGTTCCGTCGGCCAAAACTAATTCGTATTCTCCTCCACGCGGTACAACAATCGTATTCCATTCCGCTTTTTCTTCCCGATCCTCCTTCCCGGCATCGTATTTCACCATTTTTCCGGTCGTTACAATCGTAGTTCCTCCCGCAACAGCAATCGTTTGGCTCGAAGAGTCGCCTATACTCACCTGCTCTCCGTTTCCTAAAATCAGTGTCGCCCTAAAACCTTTCGTCCCCCCTGATGTTCCGGCAACCACCGGTTCGGCAACAGGCTCTCTCATCCATAAAAATGTTATACCCAAACAAATAACCACACAAGCAGCTGCTACTGTTACCCACCAATTGAATACCCGCTTTTTCCGGAACAGTTTTTGTTCAAATCCTTCCCATTCTTGCTTTAGCTCCAAATGATCCGGATAATCAATATCCCGAAGCAATCTTTCCCGGATTTCCATATACTCCCTTGCATGCTTTTCAGAAGAGTTTTTCCACACTTCCAAATCCTCCACCTCACGTCCAGAAAGCACTCCGATCAATTCGCATGCAATCAACCTGGCAATTTCATATCGTTTTTCTAATCCTAGCATTGCTTCAATCAATTATTCAATATTCAATTCTTTTTCTCATTTTTTATATATAACGATCCAATTTAAAAAACGGGTGAGTAGAAAATCCAAAAACTGGATTGAAAGCCAGGCTGCTTCTAATTTATAAAAAGTTGTCCGAATTATGATTTTGTTATTTAATTTGTTATATTTGCAAAAGAATTACAAATTTGGAGAATAAAATGGTACTTGAAATTCGTTTGAGCAACTTCTTCTCAATTAAAGATGAGGTGGTACTGGATATGCAGGCAGCAAGCATACAGACCAAAAAAGCAAAGGAACTTGAAGAAAATACATTTGTATGCGGTAATGAGCGCTTGCTTAAAACTGTTGCCATTTATGGTGCAAATGCCTCAGGAAAGAGCAGTGTTATCAAGGCTATTCGCGCTTGTGTGGGAATGATATTCTCATCTCACAATTACAACGAGAATACGATATTTGCCTTTACTCCATTCAAATTCGGGAGCATTGGCAAACCAAGTACATTCTTCATTCGCTTCCTTCTTGAGGGTATCGAATATGAATATTCTTTTGAACTCAATAAAGTTGAGATACTGAAAGAGGCTCTGTACTACTATCCCAATGGTCGTCGTTCACTGATATTTTCTCGTGATGAGACAAAGGGACCCGACAAAAAGGATATCTATGAATTCCGTTCGGTGATTCGCCGCCCTATGGATGTTGCTGCCAATACATCCAGGAAAACGCTTTTCGTGTCGCGTGCCAGTCAGATGGATCGTGATGTTGCAAAAGATGTTTTCCGGTATTTCAATGAGCGTTTTATTCTGAATTATTTCGGATATAATTCGTTCTCTGTCGAGCGCTTGTTGAATGAGAACAA
>NZ_LARL01000048.1:0-25979 GCF_000980295.1 Odoribacter sp. N54.MGS-14
CTGCAACTAAAGATGCTGTAGCTGTATTGTCGACTACTACAGATGCAGATGCTACTAACAACTTTGTAACTTACCAAGATAATGACATTGCAAAAGCAGTATTGAACTATGCCGGACACTTAGCCCTAGGTAAAAATGAAACTCTGACTGCAAAAGTACAGGTAAATGTAGTTAACGGTTGTGACCAGAAGTTGGATGTTGCCAACAATACATTCGATGTGAAGTTCTTGCGTCCAATCTCTATCGAGGCTACCGATGGTTCTTTGGAAGATGCTAAAGACAATGGTTCTGATCTTGCTTTGAAGGACGCTATGCAGTTTGTAGATTGGAGAGGATTTGAATTTGTTCCTGATAACATGAACTATTTCGAATACTATGGTGTTGAAACAATCGCTATCAATGTTGATGACATCATGTTAGGCGGTAAGAAACTGAAAGACGTGTATCCTGCTGCACGGGTTGATTATTCCGAAACGACAACGGATAAGATCGCAAGTGGAGATTTCGGTACAATCACCTGGCATAACAACAGTACAGCATTGTCTGCAGATATCACCATCGAGTTACCGGTAGAGGTTACTTACAAATGGGGTACTTTCAAAGTTCCTGTTCCTGTTGTGGTTAAGAAAACCATTGGTCAATAAGATATTGAAGCGGATATATCATTGACAGAGGGGGCGTGAATGCGCCCCCCTTTTTTATCAAATACGATTTTACACATGAGAATACTAGGATTGTTATTGTTGCTTGCAATGGGTCTTGCCGCTTGCCGCGATAAGGGCCCGAAGACAGAGGTTGTCTATGCTACCGACCCCAATGTCATGAAGGTAGGATCAAAGGATTCTGCAGCTGTCAAAACCCTCGTCACCATGTTTATGGATCGAATGAAGTCTGGGCATCCGGATTCGGCACTGATGCTGCTGCGCACGGCAAAACCGGATTGCGAACCACAAGGTTTGAACCGGGAGGGGTTTATAGAGTTCATGAAAACATACAGACAATTCCCGGTGGCAAATTATACGTTGGAATATATTAAATTTAAGAATCCCAACAATAATGAAATAAAATGCAGGATATTAACATCAGACAACACAAAGCTAAACTGGTATTTTAAACCTGTTCGCTACCTTGGTCGTTGGAGTCTTTGCCTTAAAGACAAAGTAGACGATCCGTTGGAGTGAAAATGAATTAATCACAAAATCCATTATCATGAATATGAAACAAACAATTTTAGCCGCCTTGCTTTTAGCAAGCACCACTTCTCTTTTCGCCCAAAAGGAGACAGAGAAAATTGAGTTCCGCCCGCATTGGTATATGCAGGTTCAGGGAGGTATCGGTCATACGATCGGAGAAGGTAAGTTTTCCGACCTGGTGTCGCCGGCAGCAGCCCTGTCGGCAGGCTACCGTTTTACGCCCGTGTGGGGATTGCGCGGAGGATTCAGCGGATGGCAGGGGAAAGGCTGTTGGGTGAATCCCCGACAGGAGTATAAGTTCAATTATGCACAGCTGAACGCAGAGGCCACTTTCGACATCGCCAACTGCCTCGGAGGATTCAATCACAAGCGTTTCTTCAACCCTTATCTGTTTGCAGGTATCGGGGTCAACATGGCTTTCAACAATGACGACGCTGTTGCCCTCAATGAGGCTGGAAACAAACTGCAATATCTATGGGACGACACCAAGGCTTTCGTGGCAGGCCGTCTGGGAGTAGGGATGAATTTCAGAATTTGTGATGCCGTAGCGTTTAACCTCGAAGGGAATGCCAATACCCTATCCGACCATTTCAACTCGAAGAAAGCAGGAAATGCCGACTGGCAATTCAACATTCTTGCCGGCGTGAGCATCCGCTTCGGCAAGGGATATACCAGGAAAACACAAAAGGCTGCCCCGACTTCTATCCCACCCCGGAACGTACCGAAAGAAGAGCCGAAAGAGGACCCGAAACCGGTTGTCGTGCCTGAAAAAAAGACAGAAAAACTTCAGCCGATACAGGTAAATGTGTTCTTCAAAATCAATTCAGCTGTGATCCGCCCGGAGGAAGCCGGCAAAGTGGATGAACTTGCCGCTTATCTGCAAAAAAATCCGGCAGCGCAAGTTACCCTGACAGGATATGCCGATGTGCAGACCGGCAATCACCGTCTCAACAAGACGCTTTCCGCCAGACGTGCACAGGCCGTAGCCGATGCACTCACGGCAAAAGGCATTGCCGTCGACCGCATCACCGCCGACTTCCAAGGCGATACCGTCCAGCCATTCGCCACTCCGGAAGAAAACCGGGTCACCATCTGCATCACAGCAGACGCTCCGGGCATGTAACGACAAAGACATCCCCTAAAAGAAAATTGCCCTCTGAAAGCCGTTCAAAACTTTCAAAGGGCATTTCCTAACTTCGTCATCCAGAATCAGCAAAACAATGCCTTTTCCGTAAACTCCCCGACTTTCAGGTATTTCCGATAGATTTCCTCATACAGCTTCGCATTGGCAGCATTGGGAGTATATTCCATAGCAAACCCGGAGCTCATGGCCTTCTGAGCATCTTCAACACGGTTATATACCCCGGCCGCGGTAGCCGCAAACATAGCAGCTCCCAGGGCACAGGCCTGATCAGTCTTACAGACTTTGATCGGCATATTCAAAACATCACTCAGCGTCTGCATAACAAACGGAGATTTCAAAGCAATTCCTCCGATTCCGATCACGCTATCGATCTGAACCCCCTCATTCCGGAAACGATCGACGATCGCCTTCGAACCGAAAGCGGTAGCCTCTACCAAAGCCCGGAAAATACGGGGAGCGGTACTTCCCAAAGTCAATCCGGTAATCGTTCCCTTCAACAACTGATTGGCATCCGGGGTGCGCCGTCCGTTCATCCAATCGGTAGCAATAACCGTACTTTCTTCCGCCGGTATCTTTTCAGCCTCGGCCGTCAAAGCAGGAATAATCCGGTTGCAAGCTTCTGCCACAAGCCGCTCTTTCATCTCCTCATCCAGCAAATCGCTCTTTCCGACTATCTCTTTCAACGGGAATTCCAACACCCGTTTAAACCAGGCATAAATATCCCCGAATCCCGATTGTCCGGCTTCCAAACCGACCATACCGGGAATAACCGACCCATCTACCTGCCCGCAAATGCCTTTGATCAGTTTATGTCCGATCTCCTCATAAGTAGCCACCATGACATCACAAGTCGATGTACCGATCACCCGCACAAAAGTATGCGGAGTGACCCCGGCTCCGACAGCTCCCATATGGCAATCGAAAGCACCTCCTGCAACCACGACTTCTGTAGTCAACCCCAGGCGTTCAGCCCATTCCGGTGATAACTTACCTACCGGTTTATCGGCAGTCTCCGTCTTTTCAAACAAGCGTGAACGAAAACCGGCCAACAAAGGATCTAAAGTGGTCAGAAACTCCTCACTGGGTAATCCTCCCCATTGTTCATGCCACATCGCTTTATGGCCACAGGCACAACGGCTGCGGACGATATCGTCACTCTTGGTCACTCCGGTGATCAAAGCCGGCAACCATTCACAATATTCTACGATCGAATATGCTTTCGCCCTGACATGCTCATCTTCACGAAGTACATGTAAAGCTTTTGCCCAAAACCATTCCGACGAATAGATTCCTCCTTCATAAGCCGAATAATCGATATTCCATTCTCCGCAAAGTCTATTGATCTCGGCAGCTTCCCGGATTGCCGTATGATCTTTCCAAAGTACAAACATCGCGTTCGGATTCTCAGCGAATTCCGGCAAGAGCGCCAAAGGAGTCCCCGTGGCATCGGTAAAAGCAGGGGTACTCCCGGTTGTATCGAAAGCGATCCCCACCACTTTTTCCGCCGTACCGGCAGGACAAGCCGCCAAAGCCTCTTTCACCGAAGCTTCCAACACATCGATATAATCCTGCGGATGCTGACGATATTGATTGATCGCCGGATTACAGTATTTCCCCTCTTTCCAGCGGGGATAATATTTCACAGCAGTAGCCAGTGTCTCCCCTGTCAGCGCATTCACAACGATCGCCCGGGCCGAATCACTACCATAATCTAAACCTATAACGTATTTTTCCATATTTTCTCTAATTGAAAACTGAAAATTGACAGAAATAATTGTCAATTATCAATTAACAGAGTGCTTTATTCAGCATATAATAAACTTCGTTCATACGGAGTTCTTTCTTGAATTCCGGAATGGTGGTGTTTTTGTCGATCACAACCATTTCTATCCCTGCTATCTCGGCATAATCTTCCCAATATTCGGTAGTCAGGTCATACGAAAAACTGGTATGATGCGTACCTCCTGCCAAAATCCAGGCACCTGCACCGACTTCCAGATTCGGTTGCGGTATCCACAAAGCCGAAGCAACGGGAAGTTTAGGTAATTTTTTACTCTTGATACAATCCACCACATTGACAATGAGACGGAAACGGTTACCCAAATCCACGACAGTAGCAGCAACTCCTTCTCCTTGTTTGCTGGTGAAAACCAAACGGGCGGTTTCGCTGTCGATACCGATACTCAGCCGGTGTACTTCCAGCCGTGGTTTCTGCTCTGCAATCAATGGGCATACTTCCAGCATATGAGCCTGTAAGATGGCACTCTTTTCCCCATCGAAATGCAAGGTATAATCTTCGAGGAAAGAACATCCTTTAGGTAATCCCTGACTCATAAACCAGGTAGTCCGGTAAAGAGCCGCCGTTTTCCAGTCACCTTCCGCCCCGAAACCATATCCTTCAGCCATCAGACGCTGTGATGCCAAACCCGGAATCTGATCGAATAATCCCAGATCGTTGAAATTGGTTGTAAATCCTTTTGCTCCGGTATCTTTCAACAAACGGCGCAAAGCGATCTCGGCTTTTGCAGAGTTCCAGACTTTGGTATAAGCTTCCGTACCGGTCTGTTCCAGAGCAGCATCATGCTCGTATTCTTTAAAATAAGTAGCCACTAAAGCCTGTACCTCCTTATCCTCGACAGCCTGATAATAAACCATCAGATCATTCACCGGGCAATAGTCGACATGATACCCCAATACCTGTTCTGCAGTCACTTTATCCCCGTCGGTCACAGCCACATTATTCATCTGGTCACCGAAACGAAGGATCAGCATATCCTGAGCATCGGCCCAGGCAGCAGCGACACGCATCCAAACTGCAATTTTTTTCTGAGCGGCCTCATCCTGCCAGTGCCCCACCACCACCTTACGGGGTTTACGCATACGGGTCACGATGTGCCCGAACTCCCGGTCACCGTGAGCACTCTGATTCAGGTTCATAAAATCCATATCTATGGTATCCCAGGGGATTTCTTTATTAAACTGAGTATGGAAATGCAACAACGGTTTCTTCAGTTCCTGCAATCCATGAATCCACATCTTAGCCGGAGAAAAAGTATGCATCCAGGTAATTACCCCGATACATTTCGCATCATGATTAGCAGCCTTGAATGTTTCCGTGATTTCTTTCGCCGAATTCACCGTACCTTTATATACTACTTTCACCGGCAAATTTCCGGATTCATTCAATCCTTTTACCATCTCATTGGAGTGAGCATCTACAGCCACAACAGCATCTCCTCCGTACAGCAGCTGAGCTCCTGTCACAAACCATACTTCAAAATTTTCGAAAACCATAATTATTTTAAATTGATAATCGACAATTGATAATGCTATCCATTTTCAACAGTCAATCTGAATTATTACTTATTTTACCTATTATATTCCGGCAATGCACCCGACAGTAAAGGTCAACTGTGCATTGTCAATTCAATTTATTGTCCGTAATAAGCATTCGGACCGTGTTTACGGAAGAAATGCTTCTGAATCAGATAAGGATTCATAGATAAACGGGGGTTAACCGTAAGCGCCACAAAAGCCATCTTAGCCACTTGTTCCATCACCACAGCATGGTGTACCGCTTCGTGAGCATCTTTTCCCCAGGAAAAAGGACCATGGTTTTTGACCAGTACTCCGGGGATATATTCCGGGTTCAACTTCCGGAAACGTTCCACAATCACATTCCCGGTTTCCTCCTCGTAGGCTCCTTCGACTTCCGCCTGGGACATATCCCGGGTACAAGGAATCGGCCCACTGAAATAATCCGCATGTGTGGTGCCGATATTCGGTAGATCGATACCGGCCTGAGCCCATGACGTAGCATACGTAGAATGGGTATGTACCACTCCCCCGATCGCCGGGAAAGCCTTGTACAACACCAGATGGGTCGGAGTATCCGAAGAAGGTTTCAAACTCCCTTCTACGATATGCCCGTCTAAATCCACTACTACCATATCTTCCGGTTTCATCTGTTCATAAGCTACACCGGAAGGTTTGATCACCACCAGGCCCGATGTCCGGTCGATAGCACTGACATTCCCCCAGGTAAAAATAACCAGGTCATGCTTCACCAATTCCAGATTCGCCTCACAAACCTCTTTTTTCAATGCTTCTAACATAACTACTATTTTAATTTATTACCAGAAATACCAATAGAACACAACAGTAATCAGGATAATGATAGCGGAATGGATGACATCCCATTTGTTCCAGCTAGCACGGGTAACCGCTTTTTGTTCGTCTGTCGTCGAACCGAATGTCAGGCCGACGATCTGTTCTGCAGGTGCCGGTGTTGTGAAACGGCTAACAACCACAATCACCAGCATACAGAACAATAACATACCTCCACAGAAGAACAACCAGTTCGTATCGTAAAACAGATATTTAAACCAGGAATCGCTGAAAGTCGCTCCCGAGGTATAATACACTTTAGCCCCCAAACGGGTGATACCGATAATAAATCCGGCGATCAAGCCCCACATACCGCCTTTCGGAGTTGCTTTTTTCGAGCAAATACCCAATAAGAAAGCCGCTGCAATACCCGGTGCCAGTACAGATTGTACATCCTGCAAATAGTTATACAACACCGATCCTACACTTTTCATTACCGGAATCCAAAGAATACCTAACACGACTACCACTACCGTAGCGACACGTCCGACATAAAGCAAAGTCTTTTCGGAAGCCTTCGGTCTGTATTTTTTATAGAAATCGATTGTAAATAACATAGCGGAAGAGTTGAATAAAGAAGCCAGCGAACTCATCAAGGCTGCCAAAATACCGCATACGACCAACCCCTTAAAACCGGCAGGCAATAATTTAGCTACCAAAGTCGGGAATGCAGCATCGGCGGAACTCATCGTAAATGTTTCCCCATTCACGGTAATACCGTGTTTTTGCATAGCAAAAGCAACCATTCCCGGAATCAGGAATAAGAAGACAGGCGTCAGTTTCAGATAAGCACCGAATATAGCCCCCCGCCGAGCCTGAGTTTCATCTTTACCCGACAATACACGCTGTACGATAAACTGGTCGGTACACCAATACCAGAAACCGATAACAGAAGACCCGATGAACACCCCTAGCCAAGGGAAATTGGCATCCCGGTTACTCCGGATCAGATTGATCATCGAATCACCATATTCATTTACCGGAGTCACCCGACAAGCTTCCAACACCTGATCCCAGCCACCGACAGCTTTCAAACTCAACACCAGAATCACCAAAGAACCGATCAGCAAAATCGGAGTTTGAAGCACAGAAGTATAAAGCACCGATTTCATACCACCGATCACCGTATACAAAGCAGTCAACAGCACCAATCCGATCGCAGCGATCCAGAAGAAATCGATTCCCCATAGTTCCTGAATACCGAACACTTCTTTGAAAACCAAACCTCCGGCATATACCGTCACGGCTACTTTAGTCAAGACATAACTGACCAAAGAGATTACCGATAAAATCGTCCGGGATTCTTTATTATAACGTCTTTCAAGGAATTCGGGCATCGTAAGCACCATACTTCTGGAATAAAAAGGCACGAACACCCAACCGAGAATCAGGATCATCCAGCCCTGAATTTCCCAATGTGCCATAGCCATTCCACTCGAAGCACCGGCACCGGCTAAACCGATCAAGTGCTCAGAACCGATATTCGAGGCAAAAATCGAGGCCCCGATAGCCAACCAGGTTGCATCACGTCCGGCCAGAAAAAAGTCGCCGGAACTTTTCTGTTTTTGTTTGAAAACCCAGACAACGATTCCAATCATGGCAATCGCAAAAAGGGCAATTACGATATAATCTAATGTTCCCACAATAATGATATTTAAAAATGAATATTTAGCGATACACTTTATTTCTCTACAGAAAATTTATAGATACAATGACTGGAATAAGTCTGGCCCGGTTCCAGGTAAACAGACGGCCATCGGGGTTTGTTCGGAGAATCGGGAAAATGTTGTGTTTCCAGGCAAACAGAAGCCCGTTGGTTATAAACGACCCCTTTTTTCCCTTTCACAGTTCCATCCAGGAAGTTGCCGGTATACACCTGAATACCGGGCTCATCCGTATATACTTCGAGTACTATACCGGACTCAGGCGAAGACAAACGGGCAGCGACAGTAGAAAGATCTCCTTTAGTGTTCAATACAAAATTATGGTCGTAACCGTTTCCATTTTTCAACTGAACAAAATCATAACGGTCTATCTCCCGTCCGATTTCTTTCGGTTGAGTGAAGTCCATAGGCGTTCCGGCCACCGGAACGATCTCACCCGTTGTCATAAAGGTACTGTCGACCGGAGTATACCCATCCGCATTCACATACAACAAATGATCCGTAGCGGCAACAGCCGGATTACCCGACAAATTGAAATAAGAGTGATTCGTCATATTGATCACCGTTTTCTTATCTGTCACAGCCTCGTACTGAATATCGATAGCATTATCATCTGTAAGATGAAAGCGCACTTTCGCCCGTACATTTCCAGGGAAATTCTGATCGCCATCCGGAGAAAAACGGGTCAGTTCGAGAGTCGTACCATCGATCTGATTGGCTTCATACATCTGATATTGCCAACCTTCCGGCCCACCGTGTAAACAATGTCCATAGTTATTCTGCGGCAATTGAATAGTTTCGCCATCGATTTCGATTCTCCCCTGTGCAATCCGGTTAGCATACCGACCGATAGAGGCTCCAAAATCGCTGGGTATATTCCGATAATCTGCCAAACTATCGAAACCCAATACCACATCTTTCCTATTGCCATGTTTATCCGGAACCAAAACAGACACAATACGGCCACCGAAATTAGTGATACAAACTTCCATTCCGGCCGAATTCTTCAAAGTATAGAGACCGGCCTGTTTCCCATCGATCTCTGCCTGAAACTTCTTCGGATTCAGTCCGGAAAGAGTTGTCTCTTCCTTTGCTTTTGGGGAACAAGAACTCATGATTCCTGCAACAACCACCAAACCCAATACAAACGTTTTCATAATCTTTGCTATAATTTATGATTTAGATTTCATTTTAGTATGTTCAAATTTTCAGGACTATTCACTTTTGAAACGCCCATATAAGTGTTTAAAAAACACTTCAAATATAGTGTATACAAAACACTTTAAAAACATTTTTTACAACTTTCTTTGAAATATTTTCAATAAATCACTGTATATCTACTGATTACCAAAAGTAATTTAGACTATTTTTAAATAAAAACCCGGATATCACCGACGCCATCGTCGTACTCCTTATTATTAAAAGTACGATAAATTCAGATCCCGATGAACATTTGTAAAATCTGCTTTTTTTACATAAATTGCGCTCCTTTATGATAAAGCAAGAAGCCTGACGCAAACGATAACTTTTTTCGAAAGCAACAGGCAACAGATTAAGACACACCATTAATAAATTTATAACAATAAAGAAATCATGGATACTCGTATCGTAAAAAATCTATTCAAAGAAAAATTCGGAACCGAAGGAATGTTGTATTTCTCGCCCGGTCGTATCAACCTCATCGGCGAACATACAGATTACAATGGAGGATGTGTTCTTCCAGGTGCCATCGATAAAGGCATCTTAGCAGAAATCAAACCCAACGGGACAGACAAAGTCCGGGCCTATTCGGCAGACCTGCAAGCTTATGCCGAATTCGGCCTGAACGAAGAAGATAAACCCGAAGCTTCCTGGGCACATTATATCTTCGGAGTATGCCGCGAAATGCTGAAACGGGGGGCACAAATCAAAGGTTTCGATACCGTTTTTTCAGGTGATGTACCTCTTGGAGCCGGTCTTTCATCATCGGCAGCCCTCGAGAGTACTTTTGCTTTTGCTCTGAATGAGATTTACAAGGCCGGATTCGATAAAAAAGAATTGGTACTGACCGGACAGAAAACAGAACACCATTATTGCGGGGTAAATTGTGGTATCATGGATCAATTTGCATCGGTTTTCGGTAAAGCAGGCAACCTGATCCGTCTGGATTGCAGTACGATGGAATATGAATATATCCCTTTCGATCCACAAGGTTATAAATTAGTATTGATCGATTCTGTCACCAAACACGAACTGGTCGATTCACCCTATAACAAACGCCGTCAATCCTGCGAAAGGGCAGCAGCAGCAATCGCCGGTAATCATCCGGAAGTAAAACTGCTCGGAGATGCAACCCTGGAAATGCTGGAAGAAGTTAAAGATAAAATCAGTGAAGAAGATTACATGCGGGCAACCTATGCTATCCAGGAAAACAGCCGGCTTGCCGATACTTGCGAAGCTTTAAAACGAGGTGATTACGAAACCGTAGGGAAAAACATATACGCTACCCATCATGGCATGAGCAAACTTTATGAAGTCAGTACCGAAGAATTGGATTTCCTGAACGATGTCGCCAAAGAATGTGGGGTAACCGGTTCACGGATCATGGGAGGTGGTTTCGGCGGATGTACGATCAACCTGGTAAAAGACGCTTATTATGACCGATTCATCGAAACAGCGATCAGTCGTTTTAAAACAAAATTCGGTAAAGAACCGAAAGTATATCCGGTAACCATCAGTGACGGAGCACGCAAATTGAATTAAAACAAAATCATCCTAGCTAAAAAATTCATGGAGAGGGACTCGCCGGAAGGTTTTTCCTCTTCATGAAGAGGAAAAATAATAACAATGACAACCTATCCGAACCGGGCAGCCCAATCGGTAACAATCTAGCGTAACACAGGAGACAGGGGGATAAACCAACACCCCGTCCCCCGTGAGTTATTTTATTTTTTCAGGAAAGCCTGGTATTCTTCCCACAAGCTATCTGTCGTCACTTGCTCGCCGAAAATATGTTTCATGGCTTTATCGAAGCTCCAGGGAACGATCTCTAAAGCCGATTTATTGAATTTTCTCAGGAAATCCGGATCTTTGCCGGTCAACCACTCCAGGAAAAAACCGGTCGTCCGGTACCCATCCATCCAGTGTCCGCCCGGTTTACGGCTATCCACCGGGAAAAAGCCATTATGATAACGGACTGCATCGGCCATTCCTTCGATAAATACCCAGAATTCGGTTCCGGGTTTATAACCGCCGATCCCCTGAGGTTCCAGTTGGTAAGCATGAGTCAGCTCGTGATAAAGCACTCCCCGGGTTTCATAGAGCACCTTATCGTCTCCCTGGCTATCCTCCGATTTTTCCACCCACCGGGAACTATAGAAAATATTGACCACCGGCGGTTGTCCCCCTTTGGCCGAAATACCGTCGGTATCCTCCAGGTTGTATTCGATCTTCTCTACTCCCGGCATAGAATCCGTCGCCGACCAATAAAGCGTCTGAGCTACCCATAAAGCATGTTGCTGGATGAAAGCTTCCGGTTCGGGTACGATCCGTCTATAAATCTGAGCCCCCTTCGTTCCGGCCGCCTTATCTTTAAAATCAATGACAGGATAAGAGAAATTCTTCCAATTCGGAGCCTCCCACTTCTGAGCCCATACTCCTTGCGAACAGAATAAAACGAACAGAACAAACAAAACTTTGAAGTCCTTCATATCATACAAAACTTTGAAATCTAAAAAAATCATGAAGGCGATCACTTCGACAAAGTAAAACAGTCGATATCCGGAGCCCAATTATAACTGTTCCCCATCCGGACCGTATTGTATCCGGGTTTCAGAGTCACCGGAACAGTCACAGTCCGCAGCCCGTTATCGTCCCCCAGTTGTTTCAACACCTGTTTTTCCCCATTGACCGTCAGTTCCAGCTGCCGCCCGGCACCCTGTGTATATTGAACGGTCATCCGGTATTGTCCTCCTTTTTCGCTATATACCTCTTTCCATTCTGCATAATTTTCCGGTTGTCCCCCCAAATACCCGACGATCATTTTCCCGGAAGTACCTTCTTGCGGAGTATATCTGACTGCATTCGGATTTTTACCCAAATCATCGAATAAAGGCAGGTAAGCCCATTCGGCTTCGTACACTGTCGGTTCGATCCGTTTTTTCCCTTCGATCCGTAAAATCATCGCCCCATGGGCCGGAACTTCCTGTTTCAACGCCCCGTCCACTTTACCCAAATCGCGGTGTTTCACCAAATCCCTCACCTTTACTGTACCCTCGAACTCGAGATCTGTCAAAGGTACGGTGAAAGAACAAGGCTGCTCAGAAGGATTGTAAAGCGCTACAGCACGCACCTTCCCCCGTTTTTGTTCGATATCTTTTACCAACACATAACCTTCATTTTCGTGCTGAACGACATAAGCTTGCAAACCCAGCGGATCCTGATTCAGGGCTAAAAGTTCCTTATTTTTCAATAGCTCTAAAGTGGCATCCGACATTTTCTCCAGATTACATCCGATCAGCAAAGGCGAACTCATGATACACCATAAACCGAAATGAGCCTCTTCTTCGGTTTGGGTCAATCCTTCTCCCCCTACCGGGCTGGCTTCCCGGAATCCGACCACCATCATGTCCATATCGTTATAATGTCCGTCTCCTGCATAAGCCGACAGATAAAGATTTTTCCCGACGACATATTTTATCGATTCCCATCTGGCCTGGATATCACCGCTAATCCGCCAGGAACCGGCCACTTCTTTCGCCCAGGTACCCGGATAAGCCCAACGGCAAATGTTAAGGGCGACCTGCCGGTTTACGATATCGATATGCTGACGGATATCGGTATACCGGTCTCTTTCGTTCAACCCCAGATAACTGCCCCCGCAATAATCGATTTTAATAAAATCAAAACCCCAGTCCCCGAAATACAGCTGGGCATCCTGTGCTTCGTGCCCGTAAATTCCGGCCCCGATCCCCGCTTTATCCTGATCCGACATAGAACCACAGGTATTATTCCCGGCATCTGTATAAATACCGGCCTTCAACCCCAGATTGTGGATATGATCCACGACGACTTTCATACCGTTCGGAAACCGCTGTGCATGTTCATGCATCTTTCCGGTTTCATCCCGATAACCGAAAAATCCGTCATCGATATTTATAAACCGGTATCCTGCATCTTTTAAGCCCTTCTCCACCATCAAATCGGCCTGATGCTTGATAATATCTTCGCTGATATTTACGCGGTAGGCATTCCACGAACTCCATCCCATTAAAGGAGGTTTACAAGCCGGCTCCTGAGCCGTCGTTCTTCCGCCAAGCAGCGATAGCGCCGCTAAAGCCATCAAAAATTGTTTTTTCATGTGTAGTTATTTATGTGTTACTGTCTCTACAAACAAAGCCCTTAAAATTTATAAAAGCCGGCTTGACTTCATAATTCGAAATATCCTTGATAGCCCAACAACCAATAAACAAAATCGGGCGGAAATGACTCTAAAACATCCAGTCCGCTATATCGGCAAAGCCGGATACGAATTTTTACTATCGCTTTTCATGTCATTGGTCCTGAAAAGCATTGAAAAAGCTACGGTTTCAGTTCGTTGACATACTTCGAATAATTCAGCTCAAAGTTAGAATAATTATATTTATTTAGCAATACCGTATGGGATTCCGGGACGGAATCCCATACCACTATAAATATGAATGTCTACTTACTTCACTTTCTCCAACATCTCCTCATACGACTGGCAGTAATACTCCATGACAGGCATTCTTTTTCCCCCTACCGTCATGGTCCGGCCGGAAGTGTCTTCTTTGCCTTTCAATGCTTTGACACGCTCTTCCAGCAGAGCGGCGAACTTCTTGCGTTCTCCGGCATTTTTCCATCCTTCCGCGCCCTGTCCGTAAAACAACGCGTTACAGGCATAAAACATCTGATCTTCCACCATGCGGCTAAAACGATTATACTCGGTCATCGCTTCCAACAGGGCTGCCCACTCCGCCGTGCCGATAGTTCCATCCACCAAAGCGGCAGCACGAATACCCTCCGCTTCCGGCACCCGGTATTCTTTCATGAGGGCATAATAGGCTTCCAGTCCGGCAACATCATACCCAACGATTTTCTTCGCCTCCCGCCTGAGGTATTTCCTTGCACCGGCTTCCCACACCCTCTCCAGATGCAGACCGGCCTTTTCACCGTAACGCTTCACCAATTCTGCCTTGCGGGCATATACCGACCGGAAGACAGCATAATCCGGAGTAACATAACCACAGAATATCCGATATACATTTGTATCCGTAAACACAGCGTCCGTCTTGTCTTTCAGGAAATCATCAGCTACGGAACGAATAGTCCCCGACATGGCGGCATCGTCGAGTAAAGCCAGGTATTCTCCGATAAATTCCGATGAACGTTCACCAGCGGCATAGCGTTTGTGCATACCCGCTAATCCGCCTCCCTTCACACCATTCTCCGCAAAGTCTATCAATTCGTCTACACTCAGATAGCCGGCATGACGGCATAGTAACTCGCCCTTCACATTCAACACCAACAGGGTGGGATAAGCATTGACATCATATCTCTTCCGCAATTCCACGCCCTCGCCTTTCTCCATGTCTATTTTTACCGACACGAAACGGGGATTGAAATACTCACCCGCTTTCTCCTGGACAAATTCTTTAGACGCCATCAATTTGCAAGGACCGCACCAACTGGTGTAACAATCCATAAACACCAATTTGTTTTCGGACTTGGCAGCCTCCAAAGCTTCGGCAAAGCCGCCCTCGCGGAAGTTGATCTGTGCCGAAAGAGATAAAGCCATTGCAGCCATAAATACAGCTAATACTATCTTTTTCATTCTATTGCAAATTTAATCGTTTAATACGCCGGACCGACATACCCGACTATCAGTCCGGCACTGTATCAGGAATAAAACCATTATCTCATCAATACGGGAAATCAGGTCCCATTCCATATAATTCCGCATACTTAGTAAAGGCATAATAATTCGGGCTCGCATAGTCCTGTAAAGGACAGGCATAGCATACCTTCTTCAGGATTCCGGTTCCGGTTACCGTATGCACCGGTTTGCCCGAAGGTTGTCCACCGGCAATCTTATACATCGACAACGTATATTCATCGCCATTTTGTATACCGATAACGATATAATCAAAAGATGAACCGTAAAACAAATCGGCCATATAAGTAATCGTTCCCGCCGGTAACCCTTCCACCGGTATGGCAGAAGTTTCGGTACCTTCCGTAAGGCTATAACGATACAAACGGTTGTCGTCTACTCCATAAATAGAGGTAGAAGTCAGTGCATTTCCGGCAATTACATCTGCCTTGGCTAAATGAAGGGAAGCATCTAACCGGATGACCTGATCGATACCTCCTCCCGGTTGTAACACAACCACATAACGTCCTTCCCCGGCAACGTCGAACAAATACCAGATCGTATTTTTACCGGCCCGGTGATTCCAGCCCGATGCCACAGGAGCCGCCTGTTCCCAATCCACTTTAACTCCCTCATAACCATCCTTGTACTTAATTTCTTCCATATCCGAACCGGAGGTATACATCAACCGCCGGGTTTCTCCGCTCCAAAAAGAAAGATTCTGCCCGTCGTAAGCCTGAATGAATGAACTGGTCCCTTTTCCGGCAGGATAACCTAATTTTCCGGTGCTGTATTCACTAGCGAAACTTCCACCGCCAAGATCATCCAGTCTTACTCCCTTATTCGAGAACAGCATATTCCCTCTCATTGCAGAAACCATAGCATAAGGCACTTCTTCCCCGTCCATCTCAGAAAAAAGCAACGAAGACCGGTCGAAAAGTGTCGACATATCTATCGTAGAATAAATCGAAAACTCATTCTGTCCGCTAGTGACAAAAACACCCGTAGCATAGGTCGATTTTGCCGTTGCGGGATCGATATAAATTTTGTTATATACCGGGCACATATTGCAAGGTTTCCCGCTTTGTGCTTCTCCCTGTACTGAAGCAATCACGTCCGGTATGACCGTCTTTTGACGGTCATTGTAAAAATCCATATCCGTGTTTCCGTCCGTCGTTTCTTTTAAAATATAAAATCCTTCCGAAAAGGCCGAAGTCACTTTCAAAGAAAATTCTGTCAGGTTGAAATAACCGGTTTCTTTATTCGTCACTTCGCAAACAACCGTATAAGTTCCGATTTTCAACTCCACAGGATAGGAAAGCTTTTTTTCCGCACCGATTTGCACGGTACGATAACCGTCTTCCGTACGGTCGCTGAACTCCCCGCCGTATATATACCACCGGTATTCCAGTTCCGTATCGGAATACCCTGTCACTTTCGGTGTCAATTCCAATACTGTCGAATAAGCGACGGCTGACGTATCGGCAAACTCCTCTATGGTTATTTCATTCACCATACTTTCCGGGGTTGCCATCGTACTGTCGTCTTCATAACAACCGGTAATCCCAAGTATGCAAGCCCAAAACAGGCCAATATATATTTTTTTCATCTTCTTACTGTTTAAATCATTCATATTACCTTCCCCATTCTTTCGGTGTAAAATCGACCGGCTTCCCGGTATCACTTTCCTTCCAGACGTCGAGCTTATTCTGCAGGCGTTCTACATTCTCCTGCTCCAACTGTTCGGCAAACCACCCGGCCAGCCACTTAATGTAGTTGGGATCTTTCGGTGATAAAGTTCCGAATCCGTATATATCTGCGAAAAGACTGTTGATATATTCGTCATCCCAACTTTTTTCCGTCCATTTCATCATCAATTCATGCTTTTTCTCCCCATATTCTCCGAAATAATAATCCAAAGACGCCAAATCCCAGGCATTCGGTTTAGACAGACGGTCGGAAACCGTCAGCGTATAAGTAGAAAATTCCGGATAGCCTGTTTTGAAATTTGCATTTTCTCTAAAAGTGATTCGCAAAACGACATTCCCTTCTGCCAAAGAAGGATCACGTTTCAGGATCACCGGAATATGAGCGGTTGCCGAATGGGCAGGAACAACATAGAACTCCGCCAGTACCGAATCGTCAAATGCTATATAATGCGTACCTGCAACGGCATTCTTCGTTCCTTCCACCATCACTTGCTGCAAGGCCAGCGGACGGTCTTCCGCTGAAAGTTTTCCCATAATATCCACATCTAACCATACCGTATCGCTCAATTGTCCTTCCGGTGTTTTCAGTTTGAAAGAATGGCTCCCGTTTCGCATCATCTCAGTGACCTCTTCCGTACTGAGCTGGCTACCATAATTAAAATTCAACAAACAATCCGGATCTTCAAACACCGGTAAATCTTTTTCACAGGCAGTAATACACAACAACAACATGCTGCATAACCATATATTCAATCGTTTCATCGCTATTCGTTTAAAAAAATTAAGGATTAAATTCCGTATTTACACAATTCCACAAGATATAATCATCCTCCGTCATTTCCTGAGTCTCCAACCACAGTATATCCTTGACCTGATTTCGCTTGTAGGTATAAAACAACTGTCCTTCGGCAAAAAACTCCCGCCGGTATTCAGCCATCAGCTCACCGGAACGATCGTTTAAACCGTCAAATACATCTTTATCCAAAGCGACACCGCATTCCAACATATAATCTTTATACAAAGCATTGGCCTCACTGAGCGAAGGTGTTGTCTCCACCGCAATCAAATACATCTCGGACATCCGGAGCATGGGTATAATCTGATAATACAACGCTTTATTCTCCACATCATCGGCAAAATAATATTTCAGAATAGTTACATTCTTCTTCGAAGTTGAAGATTTGGCATTTTTGTTCCACATGAATGCATAACGGTTGTCCGAATCCGTCGGAACTCCCTCAAAAAGCCGGGTCAGACGTTCGGGCGTAATATAGAGATAGTTTACTCCGGTTTGTACATCAGCCCCGCCGATCAGAATCGAAGCAACATCTTTCACATTATATTTACTCAGATAAAAAAGACACTCGTTCGGGCAGGCCTTATAACCGTTGGTTTCACGATCACTGCTACCGCTCAGTGTCATCACCGGATTTCCATCCCGGTCTTTGGCATCGATGACCGCCTTCGCTGCATCGTAAGCCATTGCCAGATATTTCGGATCGGCTTTCCCCAGATAAAGATACATCCGGGACTGCAAAGCCTTTACAGCCCAATAGTTCAGACGGGACTGCCGGTAACACATATAGGTATCTTCAATCTCCACCGACGAAGGTGCATTCAATTCTTCAAAAGTATATCCGAAAATCGGATCATTGTCTTTGAGCAGCTTTTCAGCTTTATCAAGGTCGGCGATCAATTTTTCGCTATATCCGGTGAAATCATAGCGGGTGGCTCTCTCGTCGAAGGCCGTCACTTCGGAATAAGGCAAGCTTACTTTTGTTCCTTGTCCCCCGGGGACTTCACCGAACAAACGTAAAACATCCAACTGACAATAGGCACGGATAGCATAGGCTTCACCGAGGATTACCGAACGGGTTGCTTCGTCGGGGAAAGCGGCTGCATTATCTTCTGCATGTTTGATAACCAGATTGGCCTGAACAATGATATTATAAAGCTTGGAATAAATAGCCTGGACAGCCTGCCGTGCTCCGTCATTGTCGTATTCGTGCAACATCAGGTGATAATCCTGATACCGATCGCTGGTAGACGAGGGTTCATCCGGCATATGCCACAATCCGGCCAAAGCTTCCGTACAACTCATCGTCAAACGGCAACCATACACATCTTCGTTAGCCAAAGCCATATAGCATCCGGTGAGAGCATCCCGAAAACCTTTGTAGGTCGAAAACTGATCTTCTTCTTTCTGTTCCGTATCGGGACGCACATCCAGCCAGTCGTTGCAAGAAACGGCCGACCACCCCAACAGGGCTATAAATCCTATAAATTTATATATTTTCATATCTATCGTTATTTATCCTGTCGTTAAAATAAAAATTTTATACTTCCCTGAATATTCCGGGCAAAAGGATAACTGGTACCCCGTTCCATCTTGATTGTCGAGAAATGCCACAAATCGGACATATTCACACCGAAGGTCACCGATGTCGCCCGCATGTATTTCTTTACCCACGCAGAATCCCATTTATACTGAAGCCCGACAGACTGAATCTCGAACACCTTATCGTCCATGACAAAGCGGGAAGTGGCACGGGTCGAACTATCGTCGTATTTCCTGAATGGAACGATATCCCCCGGTTTCTGCCAGCGGTCGTACAGAGCCCGGGCATCCACATTCTGTGCCATCAAGGTGGTACGCCCGACTTCTACCCGGTCGATAATCGTCGAATTGTACCTCTTCCCACCCCAATAGAAGGAAGCCGATACATTTACCGTCAATCCTTTCCACATAAACATCGTATTGGCAATACCCCGGTACCTGGGATCTGCCTGACCGACATAAACCTTATCGGAAGCCTTCCAGATATCCGTCCGGTTACCGTCTTTATCCAAAAAAATCTCCTGTCCGTTGGCCGGATCGATTCCCAGAGAACGAACGACATAAATACCGTTTTGCGGACGTCCTTCATAAAACAGATTGGCGACATCTACATCCTCTTTCAGATAAGCCTCGTTCTGGGCTTTAATGGCTTCCGACAGCTTCGAAACATAATTCTTATTGTAAGTCAGCTGACCACCGATAATCCAGTTGATATCCCGCTCAGCATTCCGGATAACATAAACACTGGCAGAGGCTTCCCAACCGTTGTTTTTCACTTCTCCGACATTGTCGACGTAGGAAGCAAAACCGTTGGAATGCGGCAGATCCATATTGGAAAGCAAATTAGAGGTTTTCTTGGTATAAACGTTGAATTCCCCCTTCATACGTCCTTTCCACAATCCGAATTCCACCCCGAAGTTGAATTCATCGGTTTTCTGCCAGGTCAGATAAGGATTACCCAATCCCTGCAATTCCGCTCCGGTCCAATACATATACCGGTTGTCCGTAATATATTTATACAACGTATTGGCACCGTCGGATCCCTGCTGTGTACCGGTCTGTCCGTAAGAAGCTTTCAACCGCAGAATATTTGCAAAACTACCCTTCAGGAATTTTTCATTGTGCAGGTTCCAGCCGATACCGGTACTCCAGAAAGGAGCATATCTCTTTTTCGAACCGAAATCGGATTTCCCATCCACCCGATACGAAAAATCCACGAAATAACGGTTATCATAGATATAATTGACATTGGCTGTCAATCCCAACCGACGGCTTTTGGATTTGGATCCGCCGGGACCTTCGTCTTTGGCATATTGCCGGGCACTGGCCAGAAAATGGATATCCTCATTCGTAAAACCTTCGGCAGCGATGGCATAATTATACCCCTCGGATTCATTCAGCGAATAATCCAAACCGACATACACCTGATGTTTATCGGCAAAAGTCCTGGTATACGAAAGCGTTATATTCCCGGTATATTCATTCGTACGTCCGGTGGTATAATCATAAGTTCCCCGGCGCAGGAATCCCTCGTCGGTTTCATATTGCGAATCGTCGGTGAAAGTGGAATGTTCTGCGGGCAAAAACCGATCAGACGTATTGTCCGTAGCCGTAATCCCGACTTGTCCGCGTAAGGTCAAGCCTTCGAACGGATTCCATTCTATGGCGAAATTATCCGTCAGCGTACGGTAACTACTCTTATCGAAACTGTTCAGGGTGGCATCGTACAACGGATTTTGATATCCTTGGTAATGAGCATGAAAACCGTCGAACATCCGCACCAGTTTTCCATTCTCATCATACGGAGCATTATAGGGTTGTTGTTTTACATAATCACTGAACGTACCGTATTTACTCTCTTTACTTTTGGTTGTCCCGTAAGAAGCCTGATTTTTAAAGGTGAAATTTTTCACTTTATACATTAAGGTCAGAGAGGTGTTCAGACTTTTACGCTCGGAATCCCGCATGGCTCCCTGTGTATTTTTATAGCCCACACTGGCACTCCAGCGGAATTCGTCGCTTCCACCCTCCATACGTAAATTATAATGCGAACCGACCCCTGTGTGCAACGGTTTACTCAACCAATCGGTATCTGTGCCGGAGGCAATTGCCCTTTTCCGTTTGGCATAAGCCTCTTTATACCATACATCATTACTCGGCAGGCTTTCATTCTTATACAATCCGAGATCCCACTCCAACTGCAATTTTTCAGCCGCATTCAACAAATCGTAAGAGGTCAGGTCAGGAGCTTCGATATCGATCCCTATTTCTGCATTAACGCGCAATTTACCGGCTTCCGGTTGCTTTGTCGTCACCACAATCACTCCGTTAGAACCCCGCGAACCGTATATCGCCGTAGCAGCAGCATCTTTCAGGATATTGATCGATTCGATTTCCTCGTCGTTATAGTCCATCAAACGCTCCAATGCTATTTCAAAGCCATCCAGGATGATCAACGGGGTATTCACCTCATTGCTCAGGCTTTCGTTATACTCCTGTACACTCATAGGCAGAGAAGAATTACCCCGGATATTCACTTGCGGCATCCGGTTGGGATTGCTACCGTTAATATTATCCACAGCCAGATTAATGGACACATCTATATTTTTCAGTGTCTGAAGCAGATTCTGGCCTTTATAGATTTTCAATTGCTCCTTATCGATCGATGAAACAGCTCCGGTATAACTCTCTTTCGCTTTCTTGAAAATACCGGTCACCACTACTTCCTCCATCTCTGCCACCTCTTCCTGCAGGGTAACGTCCAGTTCGGTACGTGTGCCCAAAGGAAACTCCTGCATTTTCATACCGATCATCGAGAAAACCAGAACGTGTTCACCTTCGGGTAACGTCAGGGTATATTTACCGTCGATGTCCGTAGAAGTTCCCAGCGTCGTCCCTTTCAATACTACCGTTACTCCGGGAAGTACATGGCCGGCAGCATCTCTGACGACCCCCTTTACCACTTTTCCATTCACTTGCTTCCGGCTAACTGCCGGACGCACGATAACGGTCTGGTCTTCAAAAACAAATTCTACATTCTTATCGGCAAACAAACGTTTCAGCAATCCACCGACCTCTTCATCGTCGGCCCGAACCGTCAAAACATTTTGTCCCTGAAAATGCTTCTGATCGTAAAAGAAAAACAAACGGGTCTGTTGCTGAATTTCTTCAAACAACTGCATCACCGTACAATTCCGCAAGTTCAGGGACACCCGTTGGTTTTGTGCAACCGACCTGGCCGATACACTCACACACCCCAAAATCATAAATAAAACCATTAATTTCATCATCCTTCCGATTTGCCTTAATTTCCCGGACCTGGGAAATCGTACAATTTCTTTTTTTTTCATAAATTTGTGAATTGGTTAATACTATTATTTGCTATGATAGTTTGATCTCCGCCGGAAGAGGGTGGCAGCCCTTTTCCGGTTTCTTTTTTTATTTCACTTGAATAATACCTTGTTGGATAGTAAAATGTACACTGGTGGTACGTTCTATCTTTTTCAACACGTTTTCTATGGTCTCGCTCCGCTCCAGTACTCCGCTGAATTTACGCGTCCGGACCGTCTGATCGGTAAAAACAGCCTGTACACAATACCAGTCGGCCAATTCCGTCATAATTTCCTCCAACTCAGCCTCTTCGAAATAAAATACTCCCTCACGCCAGGCCGTATATTTGCGTACATTCACCTGAGTGACCCGGATCTGTGTCCCCACGGTTTCCGCCAGCTCGCCCGGTCGTAACACCACCTCCCGTTTTCCGCCGTTCTCCACCTGTACGCTTCCTTTTACCAACACTGTCTGTACCTTTTGCTTCCGGCAGGTATTTACATTAAACTCTGTTCCCAACACTTTGACAGCAACCTGACCGGCATGTACAATAAAAGGACGGTTTTCATCCCGGGTCACTTCGAAATAGGCCTCCCCTTCCAGCTCCACCTCCCGGGTATCGCCGAAAGCCACCGGATAAACCAAACGCGAGCGGGCATTCATCCACACCCGTGTCCCGTCGGACAGCACCAAATGATATTCAGCTCCCTGAGGAACATCCAGCCGGTTCATCCGGCTGATCTTCTCCCCGCCCTGATCCGCAGCATAGAACAATTGTTTGTTTTCCGGATGATTCACCACCTCTTCTCCTGCCCCGATCTTACCTTCCCGGGCAGAAAGATCGATCCGGCGGCCATCAGACAGCGACAGGATAACACCGGGACGCCCACTCTGTCCAACGGTCTCCTGAGCATCGGCCAACTTCTCTGCCGGAGCCTGATCTTCACCACGCCACAAATAAAATGAAGTAAAAGCAATGGCAACCATAGCCGCGACAGAGGACATATAAGAGATCCGGCGATGCAGGCGTTTTCTTTGTATGGCGGAATTCAATTTTTTCCACGCCTGTTCCTGGTCATAACGATCCATATATTCCAACGAACGTCCGATCCGGTAACAATCGATGAAAGTTTTTCTATTTTGTTGTTTTTCATTAGTCATTATTCACTCTTTTTATATTGTAGAGTGAAAAAGTAGTTGAATGAATGACAAGTAAAATGTTAATATTTATTAAAACGAATAAAATAAAAAGGAGAGATGATAATCTTTTCTCAATTTTTTCAACGCCCGGGCTAAATGTGTCTTTAAGGTATTTACCGACATACCGAGTTCCAAAGCAGCTTCCACACATTTTTTATTTTCCAGGATAACCGCTTTGATGGCAGCTATTTCTTGCTTCGGTAATTTCTCCAATTTCAGCATCAATTCTTTTTCCTGCCGTTCCAGTTCTTCCCTTTCCAGGACAGCCTCCTGTGGAATCTCCACCGGGACTCCTGTCAGTAATTCCATCGGCACCAGCTTCTTCTTCTTCAAAACAGCCAATGCTGCATTATGTACGGAAGTATACAGATAACTACGAAAATTGCCGGTAATGGCGCGATAATATTTTCTTTCCCAGAAAGCGACAAAGAAATCCTGAACAATATCCTCGGCCAATTGGAAAGAATCGGTCAACTGTACGACATACACACACAATTGCATATGATACACATCGAACAGCAGACGAAACCCTTCCTCCGGCATTTCTTGCAGTAGTCTCTGGATCTCTTTATCTCTATCGGCACCATATCTCTTCATAATAACGCCCTACGATCGAAATCACAAAGATAGTAAAATTGACCTATATTGCATAAAGTAGAAATTTTCAGATTCACTGTTGTCAGCAGCAATATGGTAAGTAAAAAACAATCTCTTCGTTTCATTCCATCTTCTATTTCTTTAATTTTGCTTTCCGAAAACAACCGATCAGCACGTATAACGATCGAAAAAAATAAAATCATGTCAATAGAAAAAGTCAAAGCTTATTTTGCCACCCTGGGTCGTGAAAAAGAAGTCATGGAATTTCCAGTGTCCAGTGCAACCGTCGAATTAGCCGCACAGGCATTGTCCGTCGAACCGGCACGTATAGCTAAAACCCTCTCTTTCCAAGGCGAAGACGAAAATCATTGTATCCTGATCGTCACTGCCGGAGACGCAAAAATCGATAACAGTAAATTCAGACATTTCTTCAAAATGAAAGCCAGAATGTTAAGTCCTGAGAAAGTGGCAGAATCGACAGGCCATGCCATCGGAGGCGTCTGCCCCTTCGCTAATCCTGAAGGCGTACGAACTTACCTGGATATTTCCCTGCAAAGATTCGACACCGTTTTTCCGGCCTGCGGCAGTAGCAATTCAGCCATCGAATTGCATTGTGACGAATTATTCCGATACGCCCTGGCTATCCAATGGATCGACGTCTGTAAATAAAAATCTTTAAGTTATCGGAACTTTTATCGCTGAAAAAGCAGCATTATTTCTGTATTTGTCCGTCTTCAGTATCCGGGATTGGAGACCCGGCCGTTTCTGCCGGCCATCTATCTTTTTGATCTATATCAAAAATGAAGCAAGATATTTCCCATACATTTGTCTATTATAATCTGAAATAAATCATCGATTCACATGAAAACAGAATTAGACAAATGTATGGCCGGTGAGTGGTACGACTGTCATGATCCTATTTTTATCACACAAAAAGGGAAAACCCGCCAATTGTTGGCACGCTATAATGCCCTGCCTTACGAAGAGAAAAAAACAAAACAGGAAGTCTTGAAAGAAATGTTCGGCAGTATCGGTAACAACGTATCTGTCGGTACTCCGTTCCTATGTGATTATGGTTGTAATATTCATATCGGCGACAATGTATCTGTCAATATGAACTGTTCTTTTATCGATTGTAATAAAATCACCATAGGTAGCCATGTTTTAATCGCTTCCAATGTACAAATCTATACAGCAACCCATCCTATCGAGTTGTCCGAACGGCTCACTCCCGGTTGGACTCCGGATCAAGCTGCCTATTTCTGCCGTACTTATGCACTTCCTGTGACTATCGAAGACGGTTGTTGGATCGGTGGCGGTGTGATCATATTACCCGGAGTGACTATCGGCAAAGGGTGTGTAATCGGAGCCGGAAGTGTCGTAACCAAAAATATTCCGGCCGATAGTCTGGCAGTAGGTAATCCTTGCCGGGTAATCCGTGAGATCAACAAAAAATAAGTACATGGTAAAGTCAGTCGCTTTTGATTCAGACGGAACTATCGCATCACAGCTAAAGGAACCCGCAGCTGTTTCATTTCCCTGAAACAATGCGGACCGGATCCTGTTTCGTCATATCCTCCTCACAGTTCAGGCCCAGAGAAAACGGATTATTTCTTAAAAACAGGCTTTCATTCTGCAGCGAAAAGACAGACGTCATCTTACAGTTCGATTAAAGTACCCCCAAACAACAAGAGGGTGTCCAAAAAGGCAAAATACCCCCTTGTAGAATCGGATATTTGATTTCAGTCTCCAATAGGGATACGAAT
>NZ_LARL01000050.1:0-25979 GCF_000980295.1 Odoribacter sp. N54.MGS-14
TGTCTGCAGGAAATACCAGTGGATAAGTCAAGCGTGATGAAGCATTCAGGTAAACATGAGTACCATCCTCCAGCACGATATCGTATTTCCGATCGGTATTGGTCGACAAGGTGTTGTATTCGGTTTGTTGTGTCTTGTGGGATGCCTGTTGATACTTGATCTGCGAAGAGGCAATCATGACCTCGGCTGTTTGCTGTTGTAGGGATAATCCGTTGGCAGCCGAGTCAAGAGAGACAACCGTTCCGTCGGCTAAAGTGAGTGTTGCTTCATTTTGAATCCGGCTCATCATGCCTTCGACATAGAACAGAGCAGGTTCTTCCGGTAATATCCGGTAAAGCGACAAGGCCGTGATCATACCTATCGGAAGTATCCATAGAGCTGCATAACGTATCCATTGCCTTCTGCTGATTCTGAGATAAAAAGGAATGCGGGTCTGTTGACAGAACTGCTTCCATGCCTTCTTTTTATCGACCCGACTGTAACATCGGTACCGGGAAAGAAAAGACTCATCTTCTTCCAATTTATCAATCAATTGTTTCCTCTCAGTTTTATCCATTTGCAATTTTATTGATGTGTTGTGCTATAGAAACAATTTGGAGGGTAAAAAAGGGGACAACAATTTCTCAAAAAATTATCGATAGACGGAGAAAAGAAAGGAAAAGAGTATGCCAGAGTATTTTTTCAATCGATTTATAGCCCTGATTTTTTGAGTTTTAATAGTCTCTGTGGATATTTGTAACATTTCTGCGATTTCTTTGTTTTTTTTTCCTTCGAGTGATAACAGGAAAATTTCCCGGCAGCGGGACGGTAGTTTGTCGATAGCCTGAAACAGATGCCGGTATTCTTCTTCGCGGTCCAATTCCTCTTCATCGAGTTCCTCATCTGAGAGATTATTCTGCAGGGCTTCTTTGTAACGTTCCTCCACTCCCTGATGTTTCAGATAGTTCAGAGCCGAGTTTTTAATGAATTTATACAGGTAGGTTTTGAAGGCAGGAAAAGAGACAAATGTAACCCGCTTTTCCCACATAGATACAAAGAGTTCTTGTACAATGTCTTCAGCTACTTCATCAGAAGCCAGAAAGGTAGAAGCGTACACCACCAGAGCCGGATAATATTCATCGTACAGTATTCGGTATGCCTCGACTTGCCTGTCGTTGATTTTCTGTAAAAAGGCCGTTTCTTTATCCATTCGCTGAACGTTATTGGTCTGTTTATTACTGTTAACACACTCCGTGATGGATATTTTATTGCACGAGGCAAAGGTACAACTATTTAAGGTGTTTATATACATATTTACACCAAATGTACGTTTATAAGTGTAAATATGTATATAACAGCCTTATAAAAAATCACACTATACCAATAACATCCCGGCAGCAACTTCACCAGCTACCTGGGCCGAACGGAGCTGTTCGAGAATGGCTAATCCGAATAGGATAGCAAATCCGGGTCCCTTTCCGGTAATCATTTTTCCATCGACGACTACTCCATCTGCCACGACTTCGAAATCAGGTAGATATTTTTCAAATCCAGGATAACAGGTCACCCGGAGTTTTCTGTTTGTTTTCAAATGACTCAATACTAAAGCAGGTGCGGCACAAATTGCTGCAACCGTTCGTTCCTGATCGTAATGATGTTGCAGGATCGTCATCAATTTTTCACATTCGCTCAGGTGCTGGGCTCCCGGCATTCCCCCGGGGAAAATCAGGCATTCAGCCTCTTCCGGCCGAATTTGTTCCAATGACACATCCGCACGGATAGTAACCTGATGGGCACCGGTCACTTCATTACCTCCACCGACAGATACTGTCCGTACATCTACTCCTCCTCTACGGAGTATATCGACAACAGCAATAGCTTCTATTTCCTCGAAACCCGGAGCCAAAAAAAGATAGGATACATTCATAAGCTAATTATTTTATTATACGAATAAGTTTCTCAAATTTACAAAAAAATTACTTACCGCCAATCTCAACCTATCCCCTTCTCACACACGTATAAATAAAAAAAGTCAATATGAAAAAACGTACTTTTGCGATGATCAAACCCGATGCCGTAGCTTGTCATTACACGGGACAGATCATTACCTTAATCGAAAAAGCCGGATTTCGGATCATAGCTCAAAAAATGCTCCGCCTTACGACCTCCGACACCAACAAATTTTATGCGGTACACAGTCAGCGTCCTTTTTTCAGGAATCTGTCTCTTTTTATGACCTCCGGTCCGGTGGTCGTCATGGTACTTGAAAAAGAAAATGCCATTGCTGAATTCAGGACCCTGATCGGAAATACAGATCCACAGGCTGCTCCTACCGGCAGCATCCGAAAAATTTTCGGACAAAGTAAAACCCGGA
Organism: Odoribacter sp. N54.MGS-14; assembly: GCF_000980295.1. Classification (NCBI taxonomy): domain Bacteria; kingdom Pseudomonadati; phylum Bacteroidota; class Bacteroidia; order Bacteroidales; family Odoribacteraceae; genus Odoribacter; species Odoribacter sp. N54.MGS-14. The sequence goes on from NZ_LARL01000050.1 coordinate 2,354, forward strand.
ATGCTATTCATGGCTCGGATAGCGACGAAAATGCACTCAGAGAAATTCATTTTTTCTTCAGCGAAAGGGAAATCGTACCGGAACCTTACCGTCTTCCTATCCCTGAAGCAGAAATCGACAGTTGAATAACAAGTAAAAAATAAGGCAGAGCCTTTTTCATCTCTGCCTTACTCCGCTTGCGGTCGTAGACCTTTTTCGACTTATGGACTCCTCCGATCCGAACCGGACGTCCATGTGTTTTGATCTCTTCTTCCCGGGATAGCTTTCGGTTTGCTTTCAGATAATCTTCCCGGTCGAACTGCACTTTCTTGCTCATCTTTATTTTCGTTAGTGGGGATAAAGATAGCGATTTTTACCGAATTTTTCTATACGGAAAAAGCAGTTCCAATGTCAAAATTTAAACGTCTTTTTCAGGGATAACGGTAAAGCCAAACTCCTGCGCTCTATTTCCTATAAAAGATCGCTCGCCAGATCAGCCAGTTTACTGCGTTCTCCCTTTTCCAGATGTACATGGGCAAAAATATCCTGTCCCTGCATTTTATCGAACAAATGCGACAGTCCGTTCGACTTCTTATCCAGATAAGGTGAATCGATCTGATCGATATCTCCGGTAAATACCATTTTCGTGCCTTCGCCTGCCCGGGTAATAATCGTTTTTACTTCATGGGGAGTAAGATTCTGAGCCTCATCGACAATAAAATAAACATCCGACAAACTCCGTCCCCGAATATAAGCCAAAGCAGAAATCATCAGTTTCTGTTCCTTCTGCATCTCTTCGATCAGGCGATTTTCAGCCCCATGGATATTAAACCGCCGCTTGATAAAACCCAGATTATCATATAAAGGCTGCATATACGGATCTACCTTTTCGTTGACATCACCGGGGAGAAAGCCCAGGTCTTTACTCGATAAAGCGACGATCGGACGGGCTAAATAAATAAATTCATACTGTTTATTCTGCTGTAAAGCCGAAGCCAGTGCCAATAAAGTTTTTCCGGTACCTGCCTTTCCACTGATCGCCACCAATTGTATGTTAGGATTCAATAAAGCATCTACCGCAAAAGCCTGCTCTGCATTTTTGGGATAAATACCGAACACATTCGGTTTTTCCACTTTCCGGATCACTCTTCTTACCGGATCATAACAAGCCAGAACCGAAGCATTCCCATTCTTCAAAACGTAATAATTATTGCCTTTGAGCTCTTGCTTCGGAAACACTTGTTCCACCTCTACCCCATTTGCATTTTCATAAATCCTGTTGATCACTTCTGTATCTATCCCTTCGATTTCCCGGACACTACGGTTGATTGCAAAATCCAGATCCTCCACCTGATCCGTTTTATAATCTTCGGCCTGCAATCCCAACGAACGGGCTTTCATCCTCAGATTCATATCTTTAGTCACCAGAATCACCTTTTGTCCCTTCATTTTTTCACTGATATACTCTGTTACAGCGAGTATACGGTGATCCGGAGTATCATCGCTGAAGGAATCCTTCATTTTTTGAGAAAATTTCACTCCCGGCTGAATAAATAGTCTTCCCCGTCCTTTCCCTAAAGCTGCCCCTTTATCAAAAAAATCCTTTTCGGAAATTTTATCCAACTCACGGGCAAATTCACGGGCATGAAAATTGATCAGGTCATTCCCTTTCTTGAATTTATCCAGTTCTTCCAAAACTACTATGGGGATGACGATATCATTATTGGTAAAATTATAAATAGAACGGTAATCGTGCAGAATAACGTTCGTATCCAACACAAATGTCTTTTTTTCGTTTGCAGTCATTGTTGTATGAATTTAGAAATTTATGGTAAGATACGAATAAAAATACATAAATATCCTTTCAATCTGATTTTTTACGATTCCTTTTATCAGAATTCATCTTAATTAACTTTACATTCTTTTTCCTGCCTATTTTCTTTTTGAAAAAGAACCAATTTTTCCCATTGCAACTGTGACAACAAAAAACAGTAACAATCGATAAATTCTAATTTCATATGCGCAAAAAAGTTTGATCGATTGTTACTGTTTCATTCATTTTCTTTCCGTCAATGAATAAACCGGAACATCCGCTTCCACCGGATCTTGTCGAAAAATGATTTATCTTTATCCAAGGATAACCAAATGAAATAAGCTTTTCCGACTACGTGATCTTCCGGCACGAATCCCCAGTAGCGGGAATCTGCCGAACTATGCCGGTTATCTCCCATCATCCAGTAATAATTCATCTTAAAGGTATAACTATCCGCTACCTCACCGTTGATATAAATAACAGAATCTTTTACCTGTAAATCGTTTTCTTCATAAGTACCGATGATCCTTGCATACAAAGGCAAGGTCTTCATATTCAACTCCACTTTATCTCCTTTTTTAGGCACATACAAAGGTCCGAAATTATCTACATTCCAAGGATAATTCAAGGTATCGAAAGGAAAAATATCCGGATTAGGGCTCACCTCTTTGGTTCGGTTAATTTCGACCACATTGGGGAATTTTTTCAATTTCTCCACCATTTCCAAGGTCAACGGGAAATAGTTCACTGTAGAAGGAATACCGATATCTTCCAGCGACAATCCGATATCCTGAAGTTTCATCCGATTCAAGGGGGTACCATTGGTTCTCACCTCATACCTGTACTGCAGGTTTTCAGGATTATCGGACATTTTTCCATTGACATACAACTGAGCGTCTTTCAACTCCAGAATATCCCCGGGCATTCCGACGCCCCGTTTGATATAATTCTCCCGCTTATCGACAGGGCGGGTAGTGATCTCAAATCGTTCCCACATTTTTTCTCTCACCAGCTTCTCGGCCTGTTCCCGGGATAATCCGGGATCCTGTGCCTGAAAAATCCGGGCATTCGTACGAATCTGGCTATAATAATCGGGATTTTCAGATCCTACGATCAAGGTATCTCCGGCCGGAAAATTAAATACGATAATATCGTTTCGTTTGATTTCAGTCGTCCCCGCAATCCGTTTGTAGGGCCATTGAATGGCTTCCGAATAAGCTTTTGTCTTTTGGGTAAAAGGCAGCGTATGGTGTGTGAAAGGAACGGCTAAAGGGGTATTAGGCAACTTAGGTCCGTAGGCTACTTTGCTGACAAACAGGTAATCACCCACCAACATACTCTTCTCCATAGAGGAAGTCGGAATCGTATAGGCTTCAAAAAAGAACATACGGATCAAGGTAGCTGCCACGACCGCAAAAATCAAAGCATCGATCCATTCAACCGTTTTGGTTTGTTTCTCTACGCCTTTCTTTTTCCAAAACGCCCAATGTACTTTCTTTGTGATGTAGATATCGAAAATCACCGGCACCAGGATCAACAACCACCAGCTCCCAACCCAATAAGCCCACAACAGGTAGATAATCAGGACAAGGCTGAATTTAAACCATTTATTCGTCAAAATATTTTTCATATGATAATTATTTTCCCCATTAAAATTTCAACATATCTTCCATTCCCAACACACCGTTTTTCCCTTTCAGAAATTCAGCAGCCAGCACAGCTCCCCGGGCAAAACCTTCACGTGATACAGCCGAATGCCGGATTTCTATTTCGTCGACCTCCGATTTATAAGTTACAGCATGAATCCCGGGCACTTCACCGATACGCCTGGCCGTTACAGGCAATACATCTGCCGGCATTTGTCTCCCTTCGTTCAATTGCCAGGAACGATAACCGTCGTGGTTACCTAAAATTCCTTCGGCGATTGTAATCGCTGTACCGCTAGGGGCATCCAGTTTATGTATATGATGCGTTTCTTCGATAAATACCTTATAGTCGTTAAATCCGTTCATCATCTTAGCCAGGTATTTATTGAGCTGAAAGAAAATATTCACCCCGATACTGAAATTCGAGGCATAGAAAAATCCACCTTGTTGTTCCCGGCAACAAGCCACCACCTCATCCCATCTTTCCAGCCAACCGGTTGTCCCGGAAACCACCGGAACGCCGTTATCGAAACACCATTTATAATTTTCAACGGCAACAGCAGGCATCGTAAATTCAATAGCGACGTCAGCCTGCTTCAGTTGTTCATCCGTACAAGCCGCCCGGTTATTCTCGTCTACTATCAATACAATCTCATGTCCGCGTTCTATGGCAATCCGTTCGATCATTTTTCCCATCTTACCATATCCCAACAAAGCTATACGCATATATTTGTTTCTAAAATTTATAAACCCCATGATAAAGCAAAAAGACTTTATAGGGTCAAAGTTAACATTTATTTTTCAAGTAAGTTACAGTTGTCTTATAAAATCTATAAACAGAAAAAGGCTGCTTCACAGCAGCCTTCCCTCAGGATATTCGTTTATCATTACTTCGCAAATTCTTTTGCTTTTGCAACTACAGCTTTGAAAGCTTCCGGATGATTCATAGCCAGGTCGGCCAGAACTTTACGGTTCATGTCTACATCAGCTTTATGAATCAGACCCATAAATTTAGAATAAGACAGGCCTTCCAGACGGACAGCTGCATTAATTCTCTGAATCCACAATGCTCTAAATTCTGATTTCTTTTTACGTCTGTCACGGAACGCATATGTCAAACCTTTTTCATATGTGTTTTTGGCAACCGTCCAAACATTTTTTCTGGCACCAAAGTTTCCTTTGGTTTGTTTTAAAACCTTTTTTCTACGTGCTCTTGCAGCAACGGCATTTTTAGCTCTTGGCATAATTTTCTTTTTTTCGAATGTCAGCGTTCACTCTATGGAGAAACTTACGGCATAACATTCCGGTTAATAAAATAATTTCTTAGTAATTCTTACATAACAAGCATCTTCCGTACAGCTTTCAGGTTATGTCCGTCAACTGTAGTAACATGCGTAAGATTACGTTTCTGTTTTGTTGTTTTCTTCGTCAAAATATGACTTTTGAAAGCATGTTTTCTTTTAATCTTCCCCGTAGCGGTAAGAGTAAATCTCTTCTTCGCGCTACTCACTGTCTTCATCTTTGGCATCTTCTCGTAATTTAATTGTGTTTCAGAAAAATATAACTATCCGGCTTTCACCGCTATCCTGAGCATTATTTCTTCGGAGCCAACACCACGATCATCTTCTTTCCTTCCAGTTTCGGAGCAGCTTCCACTTTTCCGTATTCTTCCAGTTCAGCGATGAAACGTGACAACAAATCGGCCCCCTGGTCTTTAAACAAAATCGAACGTCCCTTAAAGAATACATAGGCCCTCACCTTCGCACCTTCCTGCAAAAATTCCTTCGCATGTTTCAATTTAAAATTGAAATCATGATCATCGGTCTGGGGTCCGAAACGAATCTCCTTAACGACGACCTTCACGCTTTTCGCTTTGATTTCCTTCTGTTTTTTCTTCAGTTGGTACAGGAATTTACTGTAATCAATAATCCGGCACACCGGTGGCTCGGCGTTCGGAGAGATCTCCACCAAATCCATACCGGCAGCTTCTGCCATCGCCAAAGCTTCACGTAAAGGGTATACGCCCGGTTCGATATTTTCCCCGACGACTCTTACTTGAGCAGCCCGGATTGACTCATTAATTCTGTGCTGAGGTTCTTTATTAACCTGATTTCTTGAGCCTCTGAATTCCATTCTTGTTGCTATATTAAATCCTCCTTAAGTTAGTTTATCAATAACTATAAATGGTCTGTAACTGACTATTTACTTCTTCATTTATCTTCGAAATAAAGTCTTCGACAGACATCGTTCCCATATCCCCTTGTCCCTGCCGACGAACAGAAACGGTGTTGTTGTTCATCTCATTTTCTCCGACAATCAATAGATACGGAATTTTTTTCAATTCGTTATCCCGGATTTTACGTCCTATTTTTTCATTCCGGTCATCTAAAACGGTGCGAATATCGGAATTATTTAACAAATCCGAAAGTTTTTGGGCATAATCATTGAATTTTTCGCTGATCGGCATCACAACTACCTGATCCGGCGCTAACCACAAGGGGAATTTTCCTCCGGTATGCTCGATCAATACAGCCACAAAGCGCTCCATACTTCCGAAAGGTGCCCGATGGATCATCACCGGCCGGTGTTTCAGGTTATCAGCTCCGGTATATTCCAGATCAAAACGTTCCGGCAGATTATAATCGACCTGAATGGTACCCAATTGCCATTTCCGTCCAATCGCATCTTTCACCATAAAGTCGAGCTTCGGTCCGTAGAAAGCAGCTTCGCCCAATTCGACAGTCGTCTTCAGGCCTTTTTCTTCAGCCGCTTCGATGATGGCACGTTCCGCTTTTTCCCAGTTCTCATCCGTACCGATATACTTCTCTGTATTCTTCGGATCACGTAAAGATACCTGAGCAGTAAAATCTTTGAAATCCAGCGCCTTAAAGATAGTAAAAATAATATCGATTACTTTTTTAAACTCTTCTTTCAACTGATCGGGCGTACAGAATAAGTGAGCATCGTCCTGCGTAAATCCACGTACCCGGGTCAAACCATGCAACTCTCCGCTCTGCTCGTAACGATACACCGTACCGAATTCAGCAAAACGCAATGGCAGATCTTTATAAGAACGGGGCTTGAATTTATAAATCTCGCAATGGTGAGGACAGTTCATCGGTTTCAACATAAACTCTTCACCTTCCTGAGGAGTCGTAATCACCTGAAAACTATCTTTTCCGTATTTCTGGTAATGTCCGGAAGTCTTATACAGATTCACATTCCCGATATGTGGGGTAATGACTTGCTGGTAACCGTATTTCTTCTGTACTTTCCGCAAAAATCCCTCCAAACGGTCGCGCAACATAGCTCCTTTCGGCAACCACATCGGTAAACCGGCACCCACAGCTTGGGAAAAAGTAAACAATTCCATTTCTTTACCGATCTTCCGGTGATCCCGTTGCTTTGCCTCTTCCATCAATACCAGCCATTCGTCCAGCATTTTCTGTTTCGGGAAAGTGATACCGTAGATACGGGTCAACATTTTATTATGCTCGTTCCCTCTCCAGTAAGCACCGGCTAAACCGGTCAGTTTTATAGCCTTAATATAAGAAGTATCCGGTAAGTGCGGACCACGGCAAAGATCGGTAAAGGAGCCCTGACGATAATAAGTAATCTTACCGTCTTCCAAATCGTTGATTAACTCCACTTTATAAGTTTCGTTGATACTGTTGAAATGCTCCAGTGCTTCTTGCTTGCTCACATTGATACGGCAATACTCTTCTTTCTGGCGCGCCAATTCAAGCATTTTCTTCTCGATGGTTTCCAGATCTTTGTCGGTCAAAACGACCCCTTCTCCCGGATCGATATCATAGTAAAATCCGTTTTCGATAGCCGGTCCGATACCGAATTTGGTATTCGGGTATAATTGTTGCAGGGCTTCTGCCATCAAGTGGGCCGAAGAATGCCAGAAAGCATGTTTTCCTTCCTGATCATCCCAGGTAAATAATTTAATTTCAGCATCTGCTGTAATAGGACGTGTCAAATCCCAAATTTCCCCATTCACAGATATGGACAACACTTCCTTAGCCAGTTTGGAACTAATTCCCCGGGCAATATCCAAGCCGGTCACACCTGACTCAAATTCTTTTACATTTCCATCCGGAAATTTAATTTTTATCATAGTCGTTTATTTTATTACTACGCTACGTACGCAGCTTATTTTTAATAAGGTGCAAAGATAAGAAAAAAAGTAAAAGGTAAAAAGGTAAAAGTAAAAAGTTAAAGACGATAGGCTTTAGCTTTTAACCTTTTACTTTTTTTCCCCCTTATCGTTGTACAATTTATTGAACAAGATAGCGAGGTTCATATAGATGGTGGTATTTTGCACGACAATATGCGTAGGGACCTTTATGCGGGCAGGAGTAAAATTCCAGATGGCTTTAATTCCCCAGGCGACCATCAAGTCGGCTACATTCTGTGCATGTTCGGCGGGGACGGTAATAATACCGATCACCACTTTCCGTTCGGCAGCCATAGCACGGAATTGATCGATATGAAATATTTCGATATCATTGACTTTTGTACCGATCTTCGTTTTATCCGTATCGAAGGCAGCCTCTATCTGTAACCCGAAAGCAGACAATCCTTTATCTTGCAGCAAAGCGCTCCCCAACGAACCGGCTCCGACCAAAAATGCTCCGTCCACCCGGCTAAAACCCAAAAAATCTTCCAGAATCCGCACAAAACTGTCCACCTCGTATCCAACCCGTGTTTTACCCGAAATACCGGTATGGGAAAGATCCTTCGTCACCTGAGTCGAATCGATTTCCATATATTCAGCTATCCGGGTAGAAGACACGTACTTCTCTCCCTGCTTTTGTAAAGTCTTTACAAAAGAAAGATAAGAAGGCATACGTCTCAAGACAGGTATAGGTACATTTATATCAGCTTTCATAAATAATCTATTTATAACCTGCAAAATTAATTTTTTTTTCACAGCAAAGAGAATAAATCCCGGATTTTCAACAAGCAATTTCATTTGTTTAGTACTTTTGCATCTTGTTCTCAGACCTTCACCTAAAAATGAAAAGTCCGGGAATAACATTTGAAATTTTGAAAAAACAAATCATGAATTATCAGGAAACTTTAAATTGGTTGTTTGCCCAGCTCCCGATGTACCAAAGGGAAGGTCAGGCTGCGTACAAAGCAAACCTGGACAACACTTTACAATTGGATGAATATTTCAGACATCCCCATAAAAACTTCAAAACGATTCATGTGGCAGGTACGAACGGCAAAGGATCGGTATCCCACATGCTGGCTTCTATATTACAGCAAGCCGGATATAAAACCGGCCTGTATACTTCCCCTCATTTAAAAGATTTCCGGGAAAGGATTAAAATCAACGGAGAAATGATCAGTGAACAATATGTCATCGATTTTGTCCGGCATCACGCCGATTTATTCTCCCGGGTAAAACCGTCTTTCTTCGAAATGACGGTAGCTATGGCTTTCAAGTATTTCGCCGATAGCCAGGTGGATATTGCAGTGATCGAAGTCGGACTGGGTGGACGCCTCGATTCCACGAACATTATCACTCCTTTAGCCTCTGTTATTACAAATATTTCCTTCGATCATATGGCACTCCTGGGGAACACCCTCGAAAAAATTGCAAGCGAAAAAGCAGGAATCATAAAACCCGGTATTCCGGTTGTCATCGGTACGCGCGACAAAACCTACGATTTTGTTTTCGAGCAAAAAGCTCAAACCTGTGAAACTCCGATCGAATTTGCAAGTGACAACTGGACGACAACGATTAACATCGACGGAAGTTTCCAGCTGACACGGAAAAACGGTTGGCATTTCGATCATTTAACCAGTGAATTGAAAGGACTCTATCAACGAAAAAATATTCCTACGGTACTGGAGACTATACCCGTTTTACAACAAGCAGGCTTAAAGATCAGCGACCAGCAAGTCCGGCAAGGTATCGAACGGGTAGTGACGAATACCGGTTTATTCGGACGCTGGCAAACCCTTTCCAACCAGCCATTGACCATTTGCGACACGGGTCACAATATCGATGGCCTGACAGAGATCACCCAACAATTAAAACAGTGCCGGTATCGAAAGCTTCATTTTGTCATCGGTATGGTTAGTGACAAAGACATCGACAGCGTATTACATATCCTTCCTCAGGATGCGGTGTATTATTTCTGCAAAGCTTCCATTCCCCGGGCTATGCCGGAGCAACAGCTTGCTCAAAAAGCAAGACAAGCAGGCCTGCAAGGCGAATATTATCCCACTGTCGCAGCAGCTTACGAAGCAGCCCGGCAAGCTGCCTCCTCCGAAGATATGATTTACATCGGTGGCAGTACATTTGTCGTTGCCGAAGTTATCTAACCTCTTCGATAAAGAGCCGATCTTCAAAGTACTTCGGAGCGACTTCTCCGGGCTTGTAAAACCGCTGATGTCGCTCCAAAAATTTTTTGAACAGACCGGCAGCTTTTCAATCCGGATTAGCCGTTTTTTCTGTATGCTGACCGGAGCCTTCGGGTTAGATTCCAAAATCAGTATCAGGAGTTACCGCCCGTCTACCTTAATATTTCTCCTTCCTTAGAAAAGACTGACTTTCCCGCCCATCAACGAGTTCCTAAATAAATCAGATACATACCGGCTAAAACCAAAAGCAGGTCTATAAACTTAGCTTTCAAATTCCTCTCTTTAAACCAGATCGCTCCGGCAATAAATGAAACCACCACCCCACTCCTGCGCACTAAAGAAATAATAGAAATCATCGAGTCTTCGTAGCTTAAAGCATAGAAATAAACAAAATCAGCCAGCACCAACAAAATAGAAATAAAAGGAATAGTATTACGCCATTGAAAAGGAGTAGATTTTTTTCTTCCGGGATACCAAAGTGTAAATAAAATAACCCCCATTATAGCCAATTGGTAAAAATTATACCATACCTGCACATTCATCCGGTCGAGACAAGTCATCAGATATTTATCGTATAACCCACTCACAGAACCGGTTACGACTGCAAGAATCATAAAATAAATCCACTTATTATGCGCAAACCGGATTCCCTCTTTCTTACCTGAACGGGAAAGCAAAAACAAGGAAATTACTGCAGTTAAAACTCCGGCCCATTGCCAAATGTTCAACCGTTCTCCAAAAACAAGTAAAGCTCCCAGTAAAGTCAGAATAGGCTGGGTAGCCTTGATCGGTGAAGCAATCGTAATAGGCAAATGTTTCAAAGAAAAATAAGCGAAAATCCAGGAAGCCAAAACGATCACAGCTTTCAAAAATAACAAAAAATGCCCTTCACTTCCGATAGCCGGTAAGAATAACAACGTATTCCGCATCATGTCAGGAGCCAAGGCAGATAAAAGGACCACCGGTAAAAAAAGAAGACAACAGAAAAAAATATTCAAAAAGAGAACCGGTATAACTGCATTCCTCTCTAAAGAAATTTTTTTCACCACATCGTACAATCCCAACAAAGTAGCAGAAACAAAAGCCAGTAACAACCACATAGTATCGAATATAAACTTGTCGACTATTCAATTTTACAAAGTCGGATATGCTTCCCTCCGACAGTCCATTCTCCGGAAAAAAAGAAAGCGATTTACCGCCTGCCCGAATCGACGCACAATCATTTCCGCCCTGCCCATGCGATACCGAAACCCTACTCCAGCGTCATTTATATATAAACAGGATGTTTACCAGAAATCCGGCGCGAAAATAAAGTAAAATCCCCTTAAATACAAATCTTCGAATCGGATGTATTCTCCGAATCAGAGAAGCGATATAGTAATCAATAGCATTCCGACGGTTATAAAATAATAGTTTTTAATGAATAATACAGAGGGATATCGCCTGGTTAACCATATTATTTGATGAAGTTTTCAAATTTTTTTTTTATTTTATTGATATAGACTATCTTTGTACCCTGTATTCTGGTAAAATAGTCCGGAATCTTTGAAGAATTAGGGTAGTTTGACTAAAAAAGTCTGTAAAACTCAATCTTAGATAATTGTGTCCAAAAAGAAAATTAAAAAAGTTGTGGATGTCGGATTCATCCCTGGTATTTATAATTATTGCGATCGTTGGTGTGAAAAATGCGAACAACAGTTGCGGTGTATGAGCTTTGTAATGGGAAAAAAGATCGAGGAGAAAGGCGGTTTCAATTTTGAACGGGAAGGCCATCGGGAAGATGAAAGTATTTGGGCACGCCTGAAAGAAGTCTTCGAATCTACTTATGAAGTATTACATGAATTGGCTGAAGAACGCGGATTAGATGTCGAGGACATTTATGCTTCGGAAAATATCGACCGGGAGTTTTGGGGTGAGGATTACGAAGGGACTCCAAGAGAGCAAGTTTACCAAAAACTCGAATCTTCGGATCTCCTCCGAATTTGTAGTATTTACGAATATTGGGCCGATAAATGTCTGGAGCAGCTTTACGAAATAATAAATGATAAAGAAAAAAACGAACTTCTGGAAGAGGCTTTAGAAGTCGTCGGCTGGTATCCGGATTTGATTCAAGCCAAAATCCGAAGGGCATTATACGGTTATCACTACCATACGGCCAATAAGTCAAAAACGACAGAAGACTATAATGGATCGGCCAAAGTGGCTCTTATCGGGGTGGAACGTTCGATTGAAAACTGGAAAATAATACAACCTTTGTGTCCGGCTTATCAAAAAGAAATATCCCATCTATTGGTAGTATTGGAACAATTACGCAGCGATGCCGACGAGTATTTTCCTAAAGCCAGGACATTCGTACGCCCCGGGTTCGACAATTGATAGCCGGTCCGAAAGGCCTTCAAAGAAAATCAAGAATAAAAAATGAACGGTGCCAACAGTTAAAAACTGTATATGCACCGTCCAACTATAAAAGAATTCTTTACTTATCGGACTATTCTATCGGATCAGAATAAACTTTCCACCAACTGATCGTCTGCATAATTCGGTAAAGTCACTTTCAGATTCGGATTCGCCTCCATAGCCCGTTTGATCGCAAATACGGCACCTTCGTTCCGAGCCCAGCTCCGGCGGGAAATACCGTTATTCACATCCCAGAACAGCATATTTTTCAAGCGTCTGTCAGCATCGGCAGAGCCATCCAGCAACATACCGAAACCTCCGTTGATCACTTCTCCCCAGCCGACACCACCACCATTATGCAAAGACACCCAGGTAGCCCCTCTGAAAGAATCACCGATCACATTCTGTACGGCCATATCCGCCGTAAACTTCGATCCGTCGTAAATATTCGAAGTCTCCCGGTAAGGTGAATCTGTTCCGGACACATCGTGGTGATCACGTCCCAGCACAACAGGAGCAGAGATCTCTCCCCATTCGATCGCCTTGTTAAAAGCTTCTGCAATCTTTATTCTTCCTTCAGCATCTGCGTAAAGGATGCGAGCCTGTGAACCTACCACCAAATGGTTTTCGGCAGCAGCTTTGATCCAGCGTATATTGTCATGCATCTGTTGCTGAATTTCTTTCGGAGACTGAGCAGCCAGCTCTTCCAGTACTTTAGCAGCCAACTCATCGGTCTTCGCCAAATCCTTCGGATCACCGCTGGTACATACCCAACGGAAAGGACCGAAACCGTAATCGAAACACATCGGTCCCATAATATCCTGAACATAAGAAGGATACTTGAAGTAGCCGTTCGGCTTCAGGATATCGGCACCGGCACGGGAAGACTCTAATAAAAATGCATTCCCGTAATCGAAGAAATAAGTTCCGAACCGTTCGACACATTTATTGATAGCAGCCACATGGCGACGTAAGGACTCCTGTACTTTCTCTTTAAATAATTCCGGTTGTTCGGCCATCATTTGTTTGCTCTCTTCGAAAGAAAGACCGACAGGATAATATCCTCCTGCCCAGGGATTATGCAAAGAAGTCTGGTCGGATCCCAGCTCAACCACGATATCTTCCTCAGCCAACCGCTCCCACAAATCGACGACATTCCCTTGGTAAGCAATGGAAACGACCTGTTTGTCAGCTTTCGCCTGCCGCACCCGTTTCATCAGCACATCCAGATCATCGATCACCTCATCTACCCATCCCTGTGAATAACGGGTATGGGTAGCTTTCGGATTGATTTCGGCAGTGATACTTACACAACCGGCAATATTGCCTGCTTTAGGCTGAGCTCCCGACATACCTCCCAAACCTGCGGTAACGAACAACTTCCCCGCCAGACCTTCACCATGTTTGGAGATCTTACGACCGGCATTTAAAACCGTGATGGTAGTACCATGAACGATTCCTTGCGGCCCGATATACATATACGATCCGGCAGTCATTTGTCCGTATTGGGATACACCAAGAGCATTAAACCTTTCCCAATCGTCCTGTTTCGAATAATTCGGAATGACCATACCATTGGTGACCACAACCCGGGGAGCATCTTTATGCGAAGGAAACAATCCCAGCGGATGACCGGAATACATCACCAGAGTTTGTTCGTCGGTCATTTCTGACAAATATTTCATAGCCAGACGATATTGTGCCCAGTTTTGGAATACCGCACCGTTTCCTCCGTAAGTAATCAACTCATGGGGATGTTGTGCAACAGCCTTATCCAGATTATTGTTGATCATCAGCATAATAGCAGCTGCTTGCAAACATTTATGAGGATAATCGTATATATTATGAGCGTACATTTCATAATCCGGCCGGAACCGATACATATAAATCCGGCCATATTTTTCTAATTCTTCTGCAAATTCACGGGCCAAAACAGCATGATGCCGCGGTTCGAAATAGCGTAAGGCGTTCCGGATAGCGAGTTTTTTTTCCTCTTTCGTCAGGATATCCTTCCGTTTCGGTGCATGGTTTACCTCCGGATCATAAGGTTTCGGTGCAGGCAATTCCGCGGGAATACCTTCCCGGATAGATTGTTGGAATTCTTGTAATGTCATCTCATTATATATTTAATATTTATTACTTTTCGACCCGCTAATTTAATAATTTCAAACGATTACGCCCAAAAATATCACAATTAATCACACACCTTTCCTTTAAAATATAGTCACCGAGCGGGGTTTGATCACAAATCCAAACCGTAGGTAACGCCTGAACTGATTGTAGGCGATCATACTTTCGCCATATCCATTACAAAATTGCATAAATAAATATTGGTTATCTTCTCTGAACAATCGATAGGCAATCTCCAAACGCCAATTCGCATTCCAATTCCACCCACCCCGTTTTATCATTAAGGCCGAACAAGACAAACGTCCGTTATCACTGGCGTAAGTCGCTGCCAAATGTCCGATTCCGGCATATCTGGTCAGATGTCTGTTTTCTTTAGCTACTTGCATAGCTATCCAAACCTTGGCCTGAAAAGTATAATTTTTATTCATCAGATAAATACCGGTAAAAGTCAGCCGGTTCCAACTCCTCGACCAAATACTGTCGCGCCCGTTCGATTCATGCTCAAATTGCACCATCCCGATACCTTTAATCCTTCCCTCCCCGATAAAATTACGTCCGAACCCTAAAGAAGGGTTATAATTATTGTCCGCAAAAGGGGCCGATTTCCGGTAAATATCCCAAAAAGACTTCTGGCTGTACGTCAGGAATAAATAAATCCGATAAGGTAATAACTTGCGGTAAAGCCGGTGGCGTAAGCTAATCTGAAATTTAGCATCCGAATTGTATTTCGAAATTTTTCCACCGGTGAAACTCGTTCCGGTCACCACATAATTATCTTTATATATAGTGAAAGCCGGTATATTTCCTAAAGCCTGCATCAGACTATCTTCCGATTGTCCCGAAAAGTCCGGCTCTTCATTTTGTGACCGGGCATCCAATCCCCAAATACCTAACACCAAACTCAAAACAACAATTTTAAAAGTCATGCTTCTTCTCATTAAAAACCATTTCGTTATCAACATTTTACGCCAACCACAAAAGAAAGGTTATCCGACTATTTCCAACCTTTCGGCAGAAAAAAACGTATTTCAGGCATTACAAACAACTTAAAACAGTATCATCATGGATTTTACAGACGAAACTATTCCGATGCCCCGGATCGGCGATCAGGCTCCGGTATTCGATGCAGTCACTACTCAAGGAAAAATTCATTTTCCTCTGGACTTTAGCGGCAAATGGATTATTCTTTTCAGTCATCCTTCCGATTTCACTCCGGTATGTACCTCCGAATTCGTCACTTTCGGAGCTATGACGGAAGAATTCAAAGCGCTGAATTGTCAATTGATAGGACTTTCTGTCGACGGTTTATACAGTCATATTGCCTGGTTGCGGACCATCCGTGAGAAGATCGAGTACAAAGGAAAGAAAAATGTTGAGGTTCAATTTCCGTTAATTGCCGATGTAACCATGGAAGTAGCCCATTTATACGGCATGATCCAACCCCGGGAAAGCTCGACCAACGCTGTCCGTGCCGTATTTTACATCGATCCGCAAGGAATCATCCGGGCCATTATCTATTATCCGCTGGCTCTGGGACGAAATTTCGACGAACTGAAACGGGTACTTATCGGCTTGCAAACCATCGACAAATATGGAGTAGCCCTACCGGCCGACTGGCGTCCTGGAGACGAAGTGATCGCTCCTACCCCGGGCTCGTTCAATGCGGCAAACGAACGAATGGACAAACCTGCCAGCGGTACCCGATGCTACGATTGGTTCTTCTGTCTGAAAAAACTCCCCGCAAAATAAGGGAAAGGTGAGGATTAATAGCTACCTTTGTCCATATAAATCGAATCTTATGAAAGTAGCTATTCCGACAAGAAATAATGTCGTCGACGATCATTTCGGACATTGTGAGTATTATACGATTTTCACAATCAGTGAAGACAAACTGATTGTCTGTACAGAAATTCAGGCTTCTCCGGAAGGATGTGGATGTAAATCCAATATAGCCTCGGTATTAGAAGAAAAAGGTGTTGAATTGATGCTCGCGGGCAATATGGGCGAAGGGGCCAAACATACGCTCGAAGACCACCATATCCGGGTGATACGGGGATGTTCGGGCAGTGTCGAAGCAGTAGTCAATGCCTGGCTACAAGGCGCACTCACCGATTCCGGAGAAGCCTGTCAACACCACGATTGTCCGGACCATCACGATTCTGCGCCACTGACTTTCAAAGTGTTGAAATAATGCCGCTATTTCCCATTTTAATTTTATAATACAGCTATGAATATAAGAATAGGTGATATCGTACGGTTCATTTCAGAAAAAATGGAAGGTAAAGTAACCGGCATCATAGACAATACAACCGTCAATATCTTTGTCGACGACTATGGGTTCGAGATACCGGCTTCGACAAGTGACCTGGTCGTCATCCACTCTGATGTCAATCCTTCTAAACCGGATAGTAGTTCCGCAGCCCAGGCACATCCTCAGGTACAAAAAGGGGTAACGATGGAATCGGCCGATACGTTGTATTTCGCTATTGTCCCCGATAATTTCAACAATTTGCTGGATTCCCGCTATGAACTATTTTTGGTTAACGATACACAGCAAACTTGTCTCTATTCGATCGCTTTTCGCCATGGGGAAAAATATAGCGGTATCAGTGCCGGTAATTGTAATCCGGACAGCACTTGTCCGATAGGAACATACTCGTTAAAAGATATCGATGCCGGTATAAAAGCCGTTCATATCCAGGCAATCTTTTTCAAGAAAGGTTCCACGACGCCCAGAACTCCGATCGAAGCAGAAGTAAAAATCAATACTGTCAATCTTTGTAAATCCGGTATTTATAAACATACCCGCTGGTTTGATTCGATTTGCATCATCCATGCTTTGGATAAAGAACATCTGCCTGCCACCGAAGAAATCGATGAGAAACAACTCACTCAGGCCATACGCGAGAAAAAGGACACAACACCGGCCCCGACTCCCCGGCCACAAAAACAGATTGTCGGTAACATCGTCGAGATAGATTTACATTGTCATGAATTACTCGAAACAACGGCCGGAATGAATAATAAAGATATCCTGGAATATCAATTGGAAGTTTTCCGGAAAACCATGGAAGAATACAAACTACGGAAAGGCCAAAAAATAGTCTTTATTCATGGAAAAGGAGACGGTATCTTACGGCAACGCATTTTATGGGAACTCCAGACAAAATACAAACGCCACCATCATCAGGATGCTTCTTTCAAACAATATGGATACGGAGCGACAATGGTTACGATAAAATAAAACAGCCGTCTCACGACGGCTGTTTTATTTTTATTTACTTTCCAACTCACCGATATACCGTTCGGCATCGATAGCAGCACGGCAACCAGAACCTGCAGCGGCAATCCCCTGACGATAAACCGGATCCATGATATCTCCGGCAGCGAACACACCCGGCACATTGGTACGGGTCGAAGCCCCTTCGGTAATAATATAACCTTGTTCGTCTACCTTTACATACTTACTGAATACTTCGGAATTCGGATGATGACCGATAGCCAGGAAGAATCCGTCGATCTTAATGTCTTTTTCACATTCTTCCGGTTCGCCTTTCCGATACAACAGACGTGCACCTTCGAGTCCCATATCCGAACCGTAAAGTTCAAGCGTATTGTGTTCGAAAAGCACTTCGATGTTTTCAGTATTGAATACCCGTTGCTGCATAGCTTTAGAAGCTCTCAGATAGTTTTTGCGGACAATCAGATATACTTTCCGGCACAGACCTGCCAGATAAGTTGCCTCCTCGCAAGCAGTATCACCACCACCGACGACAGCCACATCTTTACCCCGGTAAAAGAATCCGTCGCAAGTAGCACAGGCACTCACTCCCAGACCTCTGAATTTCTCTTCGGTAGGAAGCCCCAGGTATTTAGCCGAAGCACCCGTAGCGATGATCACTGCATCAGCTTCGATTTGCTTGCAATCGTCGATCGTCAGTTTATGAGGATGCCCGGAAAAATCGACGGCAGTAACGATACCGAAACGGATATCCGTCCCGAAACGTTCTGCCTGCTTACGCATATCTTCCATCATAACAGGACCTGTCACTCCTTCCGGATAACCGGGAAAATTCTCGACTTCGGTAGTTGTCGTCAACTGTCCACCCATCTGTAAGCCTGTATATAATACCGGTTTCAAATTTGCACGGGCAGCATAAATAGCCGCAGTATAGCCGGCAGGGCCTGAACCGATGATCACACATTTTATTCTTTCAATTGTATTTTCTTCTGCCATAATCTTTATGATTTACATTATTATTTAGATTCAAACTAAGCGTTACAAAACTATTAATTTAAAATATGGATTACAATATTTTCCTGTCTGGCAAGCGGTTAAAAAAAAGTTAAACACTATTTTACATTATAAAGCAGAACAATATTCCAATATTGTAACACACCCTATTTCAGTAACTCTCCTCTTTTAGCCTCCAAACAGATAGCAAAACCCTATAATCGGACCTATTTTCCAACGCCCCCGCTCTTTCTGCTTCCAGCAAACACTCCCACAATTTATTGAAAACTAAACAATAAACTACTTTTACCAAACAATTATCAAAACAGATAAAAATCCGGTAATATTTTCTTATATTTGTGTATATTCAATTTTGCAAAAATAGTACAATTCTGCAATAAAAACAAGCAAATCTTGAATTATTTTCAATATATATCAAAAAAAGATTCGTATGGAAAAACTTTCGCCGGAACAACAAGAAAGGTTGCAGGAATATTTAGAAACCAGAAAGATTTCTAAATACCGGATCGCACACGATCTGAACCTCTCCGCCTCGACTATATCCAATTATCTGACAGGCAAGACGAAACCCGATGGAATCAAGTGGGAATTATTTCGTAACTATTTGGGAATTTCCGAAGAATGGATACGGACAGGACAAAATATGGTCAGCACACCCCATGATGAAACTTCCCCTAAAAAGACTCCGGCCCCAAACAGTGTGGAAGCAGCTGTAGAGGAAATCCGGCTGATGTTCCAAACCAGAGACGACCAGTATATGAACCTTCACAAAGATTTGGAAAAACTATTCAGAATGCAGCAAGAATTACTGACTACCCTTTCCGCACTACTCCCCAAACTGAAAAAATAATACAAAGACATAGATAAACTTCACCCCTCTGGCGAGTAAGAAATTCTCTTCAGAGGGGTGTCTATCATTAAGATACTTTCAGATAGGAAGCCAGCAGCCGCGCTTCTTCGCCATAATAACACATAACAGGAGTCACCGCCTCATAGGAATAAGGGATATACTCTGAAATCTGTACTGCGGCAAATTTTTGATCGTCAGCAATCATTGCCTCCACTTTCACACCGGTATCTTTTTCCCGTTTCATTTTTTTCAGATCTTCAAACCGCTTCATTTCCATACAATCCTGTAGATTGTCACTTTCATGCACATCGAAATACATGGTCATCGTTTTCAGTTTACTTTTGGTCGGTTTGAACATATAGCAACTACGATCGACCAACAATTTAATGACTCCACTTAGAAACAACAAAGCCGAAGCGGTAAACAGAAATGTCGGCATAGAAGAATTCGGATCTTCAAAACTCATACCACCGATGGCACATGCCACCGAAATAATTAACACAATAGTCGCTACACCGGAAATCCGGGTTTGTTTTACTACTTCTTTATTAGTAACATTTTCTATATCTTCCTGAAGTTTTTTGAACTTTCCCATAATTTTCTCATTTTTAAATTGTTTTATTCATCGGTCCGTTTCCTGTCGATCCACGCACACAACAATACCGATCCTCCGGTCAATCAAACGAACCAACGATTAAATGATCAGTGAACCGACAGTATATAAACAAAGCAATTAAATAATGATTTTACGCAGGGAAAAGATATAATAGCCGGCATATTTTTGCCTGGCCGCATATTCCTGCGAGAAAAAGAAAGTTGTTTTTAAATGATTTTTCAGCAACATTTCCCGCTCTTCAAGCTGATACTCCATAAATTTGTCGAAAGTAAAACCACCCGGCCGATACCGTCTGGCAATATTAGAAGTAAAGCTAAGGGTAGGCTGTACCGAAAGGTTCGTAAAATGATTCGCTTCCATCAAGGCACTGATCACCTCGTCTAACTTTTGAACCACCTTGTCATCAGAGCCAGTCATCTTTTCTGCAACCAAATTCTCCGGGCCAAAATAATTCACCGTTGTGTTCCAACTCCACACAACTGTAAACAAAAACAATAGACATATAACAAACCGTTTCATCAACCCGAATTTTGTGCAAATATACGCATTTCTTCAACAGGATGATTGCCCTGAGACAAAAATTACAAAAAAAAATGGATAAACACTTCCGGAACAATAAACGTACAAGCAAGGGTAAACGCTAAAATTTTCAACATGTTAACAGCAATGATCGTGATGTTCGTCATCGGATATATTTTCATCGCGCTCGAACATCAGACCGGTATTAATAAAACGGCAATAGCTCTTCTGTTGGGGATCCTCTTATGGGTCATGTATATCTTTTCCGGTCCGCAAATCATCGTAGGGGCGGATCCGGCCGCTTTTCAAAATTTCATACACCAGCATCCGGCCTATGAGCATCTCTCCCCGCTTGCCCAGGTACGTGAATATATTCTTAATTGGGAAATTATCGATCATTTAGGCAATATCTCCGAAATCCTATTCTATCTGATCGGCGCTTTAACTATTGTAGAGACGATCGATGTTCACCAAGGTTTCGACGGAATCACCCGGTCTGTAAAAACAAAAAACAAAAAGAAGCTGTTATGGCTCGTAGCTTTTATCACCTTTTTTATGTCGTCCGTACTGGATAACATGACCTCGGCTATCGTCATGATGATGCTGATTCAAAAGCTATTGTCGGAACAACGCGAACGCTGGATTTTCGGCAGTATCATCATTATTGCAGCCAATGCCGGGGGAGCCTGGACCCCGATCGGGGATGTCACCACAATCATGCTCTGGATCAACGATAACATTACTTCAGGTAACATCATGAAAGGCCTGTTTCTCCCCAGTGTTATCTCGCTGGCAATTCCGGTATGGCTGGTCTCTTATTCATTGAAAAGCAACAGCATAACCACCCCCTCCCCAACTTCCGGCGTTTCTTCCCTTTACCTCGGTAAACAGGAGCAAACAAGTATCCTGATCATCGGTATCCTTTGTCTGTTAGCGGTTCCCATCTTTAAATCACTGACCGATCTGCCTCCTTTTGCCGGCATACTCTTTACCTTAGGTTTTCTGTGGTTTTACACCGATTGCCTGTATAACCGGAAGAAAACAGATTCGACCGGTCTGAAATACCGGATTCCCGATATCCTGACCAAAGTAGATTTCTCTACTATTTTATTTTTCTTCGGTATCCTGATGGCGGTCGCAGCCCTGGAAGCTATAGGCCTATTACACCACTTGTCCGATTTACTGAATTCGGGTATTCATAATGTCTATATCATTACAGGTATTATCGGATTTCTTTCTTCTGTCATCGACAATGTACCTTTAGTAGCGGCTGCCATGGGCATGTATCCGCTCACAGTGCCGGCCACAGCGGGAGGTATTCCCGAAACTGCCTATTTGTTGAATTTTGTCAGTGACGGGAATTTCTGGAAACTTTTAGCTTATTGTGCCGGAACAGGTGGAAGTATTCTGATCATCGGCTCTGCCGCCGGAGTAGTAGTGATGGGACTCGAGAAAATCAGTTTCACCTGGTATATGCGGCATATCAGCTGGATCGCCATAACCGGATTTCTGGCCGGAATAGGTATCTATTATTTGCAAAACCTGATTCTTTAGTTCCGACACGACAGAAATAAGTTATAGCCGATAAACAACCATTTACTCATGATTAGGTATGAAGTGTCCCCCCAAAGTTTTATGTCCAACTTTTTGGGGGACACTTCAAAGATAGCTGATGTCTCCAAGAACAACCTTACTGTATCATATCCTTTCCTATTTTTTTCCCCCGATCTTCTCCAGCCAGTTCAATATGCCGTCTTTGGAGCCTGCCACACGATCGCGGGCAATAGCATATCCATCGAGGACAGTAGCACCTTTCTCCATTTCCCGGATGGTCTTGATGGCATCCGAGAAACGGCTGCCGCCATGCGTGCAAAACGGAACAATAGTTTTGCCGCTGAAGTCGTACTCATCGAAGAACGAATAGAGCGGCATCGGCATGTCATACCACCAGTTAGGGAATCCGACGAACACCACATCGTAATCTTGCAGATTTTCGATATGTGTAGCCAGCTTCGGACGGGCTTTATTGTCGGTTTCCACTTTCGCGGCATCGATCAGAGCCTTATGTGATCCGGGATAAGTATGGACGGTCTTTATCTCGAAGAGATCGCTTCCTGTGGCCTCGCTGATAATGGCTGCGACATATTGGGTGTTTCCCATTACCTCGCCGTCGGAAAGGACACAGCTCGCTCCCGACGAAGCGTCCACACCATCGGTTTCAGGGACGGAAAAGTAAACGACCAAAGATTTTCCATTGACTGCATTTGCAGCCGATTCTATCCGTCGCTCTGATACAATTTCCGTAGCCGTTATCTCTTCCGAGGTGTTTTCACGTCCGGCCGCCCAACCATAAGCAGTCACTGCACAGGCTATAATTGACAGTATTCCTGCTGTTATCATTCCTTTTTCCATATTTATTCATTTTATGATTGTTTATTCTATCATTCCGATTCTACGCAACCAAGCCTCTGTGCCACCGGCATTGCCCGGCATGTCGATTCCGGCATCGTCCGGACGGCCCGGTGTAGTGATGTCGTCCGGGTCGAGATCTTCGGGCAGAGTTTCCGGAATGTGCTTCGAATCAGGTGTTACTTTGTAAATTTTCTGCATCGACTCATTCAGATAAGTCGTTGCGCCGTAGGTGAAGAACGGAATAATCACCTTGTCTTTCAAGTCGTACGCTTCAAGAAACGTACAGACAACCATAGCGGGCTGGTGCCACCAACAAGGCGAGCCGATGAAAATCGTATCGTACTGTGCTATCCTTTCTGCATCAAGCAGATTAGCCACCCCCGGGCGCAGGTCGTTATAAGCCTCATTCCGGATACGGTCGCTGTCATCGTAAGGATTCGCGGCATACGGCTCAGCCGCTTCGATGCAGTATATATCCGCACCGGTAAGTTCCACAATACACTCGGCCACAGCTTGTGTATGTCTCTGTGCGGAAAAGTAAGCCACAAGTATTTTGCCGCCTTCGGATGGAGTTTCCGCATTTCCGGACCCGTCTGGACCGTCCGGATTGTCAAACTCATCTCCC
>NZ_LARL01000046.1:0-16781 GCF_000980295.1 Odoribacter sp. N54.MGS-14
CTTATTTTCTGCAAATTTACGCTCTTGGAACCATATAAACAACTGTACTACAATATTTTAATTTATAGAACTCCTCTTTACCGAATGGTTTGTGTATAGATAAAATATTTGTTTGTCGGATTAGAGTTTTTTCTGAAGTATTTTATAACATCTGAAGTAAAAAATAGGTTTGTTTTGCCGAATTCCCCGTTTTTATAAATTGAAAAATATCAGAATATAATAGCTTTATTGAGCGGAATATTCTAATTTTGTTACGTGATTTATAAAAACTGCAAACTTTTTAAAAATAAAACCTATGAAATTTTTTATTGACACGGCTAATTTGGATCAAATTAGAGAAGCAAATGATCTGGGAGTGTTGGATGGAGTGACGACCAATCCATCGTTGATGGCTAAAGAGGGGATTAAAGGAGTGGAGAATTGTAAAAAACATTATGTCGATATTTGTAATATCGTCCAGGGAGATGTGAGTGCTGAAGTGATTGCTACCGATTATGAGGGAATGATAAAAGAAGGAGAAGAATTGGCCGCTTTGCATCCGAATATTGTAGTCAAAGTTCCTTGTATTGCCGAAGGGATTAAAGCTATAAAATATTTTACCGGAAAAGGTATCCGTACCAATTGTACTTTAGTATTTTCTCCGGGGCAGGCTTTATTGGCTGCAAAAGCCGGAGCTACCTATGTATCTCCTTTTGTGGGCCGTCTGGACGATATTTGTAGTGATGGTATCGAGTTGGTTAGTAAGATCGTGGATATGTACAGTTATTATGGTTTCCATACTCAGGTTCTGGCTGCTTCGATCCGGAATACGCAACACATCATTCAGTGTATAGAGGCTGGTGCCGATGTCGCAACCTGTCCGTTGGCTGCTATCAAAGGATTACTGAATCATCCGTTGACAGATAGTGGACTGGCTAAATTCCTGGAAGATTACAAAAAGGTAAACGGTTGACGCTTCATGTATATCAAATTATTTGAGGATAATCCTAATACCCGGGATATCCTTAAAGTTGTAGAGGTGTTGAAAGCCGGTGGCATTATTATCTATCCGACGGATACAATTTATGCGATCGGTTGTGACATTAATAATGTCAAAGCTGTGCAGCGTGTTTGCCAGTTGAAAAATATCAAACCTGAGAAAGCCAATTTTTCGATGATTTGCCGGGATCTGTCGAATATCGCTGCTTATGCGAAAGTAAATAACGAGGTTTTTAAGGTGATGAAACGTAATCTACCCGGGCCTTTTACTTTTGTATTGCCGGCAACTAATAAATTGCCTAATGTGATGATCAATAGGCGGAAGACTATCGGTATCCGGATTCCGGATAATTATATCGTGATGTCTATTGTTGAAGAACTGGGTAATCCTTTACTGACTACTTCGGTTAAAGCTGAAGACGAGGTGGTTGAATATATGACCGATCCTGAATTGATTCATGAAAAATATGAGAAATTGGTGGATTTGGTGATCGACGGTGGTTTTGGACAGAATGTTGCCTCGACAGTTGTCGATTGTACCGATGACCGGATAGAAGTCATCCGGCAAGGAATCGGAGAATTGAAGTGAAAGCAGGAAGCAGAGGAGAAAAGAAATGAAGGCTGTTCCGGGTATATGGGACAGCTTTTTTTGGCATTCTTTTTGTCGTAGAAAAGAAACGTTTGATCAGATAGAACGTAATGGGATAGTAAAGGTTATTGAAAGGAGGTTTTTATGCTTTGGGACTGTATTTTTCGGTTATTGTTAGCTGGAGTTTTGGGAGGGGTGATCGGCTGGGATCGGGAGTATCGGGCTAAGGAGGCGGGATTGAGGACGCACTTTTTGGTTGCTTTGGGAAGTGCTTTGATTATGATTGTATCACAATATGGATTTGCCGATGTCTTGGCTAAGCCGGGTTATGGTTTGGATCCGAGTCGAGTGGCTGCTCAGGTGGTCAGTGGTATCGGTTTTATCGGAGCAGGGACTATTCTGATTCAAAAACAGTTTGTACGAGGCTTAACGACGGCTGCCGGTTTATGGGCAACTTCGGGTATCGGACTGGCTGTCGGAGGAGGTATGTATTGGATCGGAGTATTCGCCATGATCCTGACTTTAATAGGACTTGAATTTCTGACTATTATTTTTAAAAATGTAGGAGAACATAGTTCATTGCTGGTATTTGCCACTACCGATAAAGAAAATTTGAAGCGGGTGACCAATGAACTACATTTGAGAAATTATCGGATTGCCAGTTATGATATGCAACACGAGCCTCTCGAACATGCCGATTTATACCATGTAACGATGGTGATCAAGACCAAACGCTATCTGGATGAGAGTGAATTATTTCAGTTTATGCAAAGTTTGCCCGATCTGACTTTAGAACGGATAGCCTGATTATTTTCTCCAGAAAGCTTTTGTAAACAGCACCATGACGGTAAAGATCTCCAGACGTCCTACCAGCATTAAAAAAGCCAGGAATAATTTGGCAAAATCATTCAGGTGCGCATAGGAAAACATCGGACCGACACTGCCGAATCCGGGACCTACATTACTCATCGAGCTGACGACGGCACTGCAGGCGGTAATGATATCTTCCGTAAAGATGGTCATGATCAGACTCCCGATGGTAAATACAATCATGAATAAAATGGCAAAAGCCATAATCCCCGTCATTATATTGGGATGAACGCTTTTATTGTTGTATTTGACATTGATAATACCATTGGGGTGAATAATACGCTTTAACTCTACAAAAGAATTTTTAAATAGCAGATAAACCCGTACGACTTTCATTCCTCCGGCTGTAGAACCGGCTGAGGCTCCGACGAAAAGAAGTAAGAACAGAATCAAACCTAACAAGGGAGGCCAAAGCAGATAATCGGCGGTTGCAAATCCCGTTGTCGTGATTAAAGTAACTACCTGAAAGGTGGCATCACGCATACTCTTCTCGAAGTCTGCCCAGCCGATGACGTAAAGTCCTACACCGATCACAACGCTGGCTAGCAAGACAATCGTGAAATAGAGTTGAAATTCATTATCCTGGATCAGTTTCCTCCAATTACCACGGATAGCTGTATGTAAAAGTCCGAAATTGGTACCTGCCATAAAAGTAAAAATGATGATGACATATTGGATATAAGCGGAATCCCAATAAGCGATACTATTTTGTTTGGTCGAGAATCCTCCGGTGGCCATCGTGGTGAATGCATGACAGATACCATCGAAGAGATTCATTCCTCCGAATAGGAGCAAAAGGGTTTGTAGAAGTGTCAGGATGGTGTAGAGAATCCACATTTGCCGGGCAGAAGAAGTAAAGGTAAATGAAGTTTTATTGTGTGTAGGCCCTGGGACTTCTGCCACATAAAGATCCCGTCCCTCTATTCCGAGACTCGGTAATATGGCGATAAATAGCATAATAATCCCTAATCCTCCCAGCCATTGGGTCAGGGAACGCCAAAATAAGGTGGCATGAGGAAGTGCTTCAACATGATTCAGAATAGAAGAGCCCGTCGTGGTGAACCCCGACATGGTTTCAAAAAAGGCATCTGCAAAGGAAGGGATTGTATTCCCGATCATATAAGGTAGGCTACCGAAAAGGGAGAAGATGATCCATACCATCGTTACCATGAAATAACCATCTTTTTTGGCCAATACCCGGTCTTTGATTTTTATCAGTTTAGACAACAGGAAACCGGCACTCATGGTGATCAGGGAGGTATAAAAGAAAGCCGATGCATCATGTTCACCATAAATTAAAGCAATCAGGACACATAACAATAAGAAGGCACTCTCGATCAGTAACAGCCTTCCCATCAGATTGGCGATAAAGCGAAAGTTTATCATCTTCTGAAAAAATTTATTGGAAATATTTAATTACTTTTTTGACAGCATTTTGCAGAGCAAAGATCACTACCGTATCCCCGGCCTGTATCTGCACATCACCTTTAGCTATAATGGTTTCGTCGCCCCGGAATACTCCTCCGACAGTGGCGTCATCCGGGAAGTGAACGTCTTGTAAAGAATACTTTGTGATTTTAGACCCAGGCTGAGCTTTCAGTTCGAATACTTCCGCTTCTGAAAAAGTCAAAAATTTCAGATGGCGGACATCGACATTCATGGTGTAACGGTAAATATGGGAGGCTGCAATCAGTTTGGTATTGATTAACGTACCGATTCCGATATTTTCTGCCAGGTCGATGTAATCGATATTTTCCACTTCGGCTACACTTTTCTTGACCCCCATTTTTTTAGCTAAGAGGCAAGACAATATATTGGTTTCTGAAGAACCTGTCAGACTGATAAAAGCGTCTACATTTTTAATACCTTCTTCCCTCAGTAAAGTAAGATCTCGTCCGTCCCCGTTAATCACCAGCGTAGATTTTAGTTTGTCGGCCAGTTGGATGCATTTTTCACGGTCTTTCTCGATAATCTTGACATGGTAATTTTTTTCCAGCAGAGAGGCTGTTTTTATACCTATTCTGGAAGCTCCGACAATTACTATATTTTTGATTTCAAATTGTTCTTTACCACATAAGGCGAAAACATTCGGAATAAAAGAAGGTCGGGTGACGATAAAAACCAGATCTCCATATTTCAATTCGTCGTTTCCCCGGGGGATGATGGTATGGTTGTGGCGTTTGATGGCAACGATCCGGAACTGATCGGCTCCATAGATTTCTGCCATTTTGATCAAGGTATGGTTGAGGATAAGCGCATTATCCCAAAGTTTTATCCCTAACAATTGCAGACGTCCGTCCGAAAACTCATGCATCTGTCTGGAACCGATTTGTTTTAGCGAAGCAACGATTTCTTCGGCTGCCAACCGTTCCGGATAGATCAGTGAATCGATACCGATAGAACGCAGGTATTCTGCATTTTCGATTTCCAGATATTCACTGTTATTGACCCGGGCGATCGTTCGTTTAGCTCCTAGTTTTTTGGCCAATATAGCAGAATTGATATTCTGATCTTCTTGAGGATTTACAGCAATATATAAATCACATTTTCCGACTTCTGCATCTTTCAGAGCACCGATTGAAGTACACGAACCGACGATAGAGAGGATATCGATCTGGCTTTCCAGATCCTCCAGTTTATCCTGATTTGTATCGATCAGCATAATGTTGTGTTCTTGCCGGCTAAGCATCTTAGCCAAATGTGTACCGACAGCTCCAGCTCCGGCGATAACGATGTTCATTGTTTGTGAAATATTTTGATTTCATTTTATTGGATTGCAAATTTACTGAAAATAATAGATTAAGCCAGTGTTTATGCTAAAACTTTATCGGAGGGAATATCGGAAACTTCCGGTCTCTGCTGTGTTGACGAGAGTGAGATGATGCTGACGGCAAAATTTGTCCCATAAACGAATGTTAAATGCTGTATTGGAACCGTCAAGGACTATTTGTGCCGGATATCGGTGTTCTTCAGGAGAAAATATTTTTTCCGGACTGAGATTATGGGTTACGATTAGTATCTGACCTTTCGTTAGGGGAAGATTTGAGGCGGATGCGATTGTCAGTGTGTCTTTTAAAGAACAGAGCTGTCCGGAATGATAGCTGAGTCCGTTACCCAGAAAGCCTTGATGGTCGGGTAATGACCGGAGATTGTTCTGAGCGATATAGGGCTGCGTTTGCGGGAGGCTGTCGGAAGACCGGAGTAAATAAGTATAATATCCCTTATAATTCAGTATAATAGCACTTTTTTGAGGAAGTTGAAATACGATGATTTCCTGGCGATTGGCAAGATAAAAATGGGAGGATATATTCCAGCATAAGAGAATAAAGAGAGTGAACATGGAATATCTTCTCCATTTTTTCCCGGGTTTGGTAAAATAGAGATATAGAAAAATCAAACTGATATAGGACAATAAAACGGTGGGAACAGAGGGATACAAGTGATGCAGGTTGAAACTGTAAGGAGCGAAGATATGCAGAAATCCCATGATTATTTTTTCTGTCACTTCCGGAATCCAGGCCAGGTACTGACTGAGTAGAAAGGGGAATATCAGACAAAGCATGGCGGCATAGAGCAGAAAAGTAGCTAATGGAACCGCGACCAGGTTGGCTAAGAAGCCGTTCAAATTGATCGTATGGAAATAATAGGCGCTGATGGGAAGAGTCGGCAATTGAGCTGCTACTGTAATACAGCAACAGGCATATATTTTGGCCGGAAAAGGGGGGAGCTTTCCGGCAAATCGATATAAAAAGGGATAAATAGTCAATATACCGGTATAAGCGCTGTACGATAACAGGAAACTGAGTGAATACAAATTCGAGGGATGAAACGATAAGGTTAGAAAAGCTGCTGCTGCAACAGAGTTCAGGGGGGTATAGGATCGGTTGAAATATTGACCGATATGAATAAAAGAAAGGATCGTTGCAGCCCTGACAACGGATGGGGATAAACCGGTGAGACAAACGTAACACCAAAGAATCGGGAGTACCACAAAAGTAATTTTACGGGAAGGGAAACCGATACTTTTGAAAATAAACAGTATAAATAAGTAAATAGCACCGGTATGCAGACCGGAGACCGATAAAAGATGGACTGTTCCCGTCGAGATAAATAGATTTTGTACCTCGCTGTCGAGGTCGTTTTTATATCCCAGACAGAGAGCGTTTACGAGTTGGCAACAGGTAGAGTCTGAAAATAACCGATGGGTCTTACTTAGCCATTTCTTGCGAAGATGATCGAAAACGGTGTATAAATCGTCCGAATGACCGTTTTGCCGGATGGGACTAACCGGTAGTAGATGAAAAAAAACGTTTTTTTGTTTTAAATAGCGGGCATAACTGAATTCACCGGGATTGGCATTCTGTCGGAAAGGGAGTATACGGGCATTGAAATGCAGGGAGTCGCCAGGCATATAAATGGTATCGGTATAAAAATGACTGAGATAGTAGTTTTGATTGCTCACGGATAAGATCAGATTATGGTGTGGGAGTATTTCATTACACCGGCCATCGATGCGATAGATTTTGTCGGGAAAAGGAGTAAAAAGAGGCGGAGCAGAAATAACGAATCCGTAACTTAGGACCGTTACAATTAAAAATAGTTCTTTCCAGCCGGGAGACAATTGAAAAATGAAACTTAGTAAAACAAGAAACAGGCCGATGAAGAAACAATAAATAGCCGCTATCAACGGCATATCGATAAGAATACCTCCGATAAGAGCCGCTAACAGATAGATAAAAGGATACTTATAATTGAAAGTTACACCTGCATAAAATAATTGAAAATTTTTCTTGTATAAATTACGGAAAAATTTTCAATTATCCAATATTTTGAGCGGTTTATTTGGGAAGAATTACCCGATAAGCAGGTTTGAATTTTCCGGTACTGATATTATTCAGCTTATTTTTCAGAATTCTCTTTTTTAAAGCAGACAGATGATCTGTAAACAGAATACCTTCCAGGTGATCGTATTCGTGTTGGATGATCCAGGCTTTAATACCGCAAAACTCCTCTTCGTGTTCTTGTCCTTGCTCGTCCATATAGCTGATTCGTATACAGTTGGGGCGTTTGACGTCTTCGTGGATGCCGGGGATACTGATACATCCTTCGTTGCGGCTGATTTCATCTCCCCAACGTTCGAGGATATGCGCATTGATAAAGGCTTTTCTGAAACCTTTACAATCAGGATCCATTTCTTCGAAAGCATTTGCATCGACAACGAATATACGGATATTTCGTCCGACTTGCGGAGCTGCCAGGCCGACTCCGTCTGCTTCGTCCATCGTTTGAAAAAGATCCCGGATGAATTTTTCCAGTTCGGGGTATTCGGGGGTGATATCTTCTGAAATTTTACGTAAGATCGGGTGTCCGTAGACTACTATAGGTAAAAACATATATGTAAAGCTTTTAAATTTTTAAATTCCGTTGTTGTTCCATGTAAGAAGTCAGGATAATGGTTGCACTCATCGTGTCGATTAAAGCTTTATCCTGACGTGTCTTTTTTTTGGCACCTCCTTCTAAGAGGGCTTTATGAGCCAGAACAGAAGTAAAGCGTTCGTCATACATGACTATGGGGATATGCGGGAATCTGCGTTTCAAACCACTCAGGAAAGGCTTGATATAGGTCATACTTTCCGAGTCGCTGTTATCCATCTGTTTGGGATGACCGACAACAAAAAGATCTACTTTTTCATGGGATAAATATGCTTCCAGAAATCGGAATATCTCTTGAGATAAAACGGTTTGCAAGCCTGTTGCTATAATTCCGCAAGGATCGCTCACTGCTAAACCGACTCTTTTTTTCCCGTAATCGATGGCCAGTATTCTTCCCACGTTCCTATTTATTTACGATAACAAAGATATCTTCGTTTTTATTTTTCATAAGGTATTGTTCTCTGGCAAATTTCTCGAGATTATCTTTATTACTCAATAATTCCTTCATTTTCCGGTTATCTTCTTCTATCTTATTCTGGTAGTAAGCTTTTTCTTTTTTCAAAGTAGCGATTTTTCCTCGCAATTGCATTTTACCTACCAGGCTGTTCCGGTCAAAAAAAGCAAGCCACACCAAAAAAATAAGCAGGGTAATGGTATATTTGTTCATTAATCTGCTCACCCAAGCGCTGTTACTCGTGTTTTTATCCTTTTCTTGCATAGTTTTGCAAAGATAAGAAAAAACGATCAAAGTTCCGATTTTGCGCCGCATAATTATAAAAATCCACGGAATAATTATACCTGTTGTTGATTATCAAACGTTTGCAGTTGCTGAAAATCGTCATTTTGCTATTTTTCGAACAGCTTATTTTCCTAAATTTGTAGAGGAGGATGTGCTCCTGAAAGTAAAGAATATGAATCTGTCGTCTGGTTTTAGTTAAGAAATAAAATGAGAACGATGAAATTAGAAACAATTTAAAAGGAAATATATGGAAGAAAAGAAATTAGCTGTGATTGCTTTGGGGGGAAATGCCATACTGAGAGGCAATCAGAAAGGTACTGTCGAAGAACAGAACCAAAATATCCGGGAGACTTTGGAGAATCTGATTTATCTGGTTCGTGAAGGGTATAATCTGATTATTACTCACGGAAACGGTCCTCAGGTAGGAAATATCCTGATGAGTGACGATGCCGGAGTAAAAATGTATGGGTTACCTCCCATGACATTGGATATGTGTGTGGCTTATTCACAAGGTGAGATCGGCTATATGATCGAGAGAAATTTGCGGAATATACTCCGGGAACACGGACTTACCCGGCATGTTGTTTCTATGATTTCTCAGGTTGTTGTCGACGAGCACGATCCGGCATTACAGAATCCGACTAAACGGGTTGGTAGAATTTATACCCGCGAAGAAGCAGATAAATTGGCTGCAGAACATGGATGGATTTTTAAAGAAGAGATTAAAGTAGAAGGAGGGTGGAGAAGAGTAGTACCGTCTCCTGCCCCTATCGATTTTAAAAATGCTGCTTTGGTGGAACGGATGGCTCGTTCGGGAAGTATTGTGATCACCGGTGGAGGTGGCGGTATCCCTGTATATGTGGATGGGGAAGGAATGTTGCAGCCGCTCGAAGGAGTGATCGATAAGGATTTGGCTTCGGCAATGATCGGAGCAAGGGTGAAAGCCGATGAGTTGTATATTCTGACCGATGTCCCTTATATTTATAAAGATTTCCGTAAACCGACCCAAGAGGTTTTGGAGTTCCTCGATTATGCCGATACGATGAAATATCTGGAAGCCGGGACTTTCGGAGAAGGAAGTATGGCACCGAAGATCCGGGCTTGTCTTTCTTTTGTCGAGAAAGGTGGACAGAAAGCGGTAATCACCGAAGCTACCAAGCTGGAAGACCGTCGTTACGGTTCTAAAATTACCATGCATTACGATTAAGAATAGGTGTACGAAATTAGTGTTAGAATTAGTTTATTTTTTATACTTTTGTCCATTACCAGGATTTTGGAATCTGAAATTTACAATTTAAAATAAAGAAGATTATGGCTTTTAATTTAAGAAACAGGAATTTTCTGAAGTTGTTGGACTTCACCCCCGCAGAGATTAAATACATGTTGGATCTGGCTGCCGATCTGAAAAGAGCAAAATATGCCGGAACTGAACAGCCCCGTTTGAAAGGTAAAAATATCGCTTTAATATTTGAAAAGACTTCAACCCGTACCCGTTGTGCTTTTGAAGTGGCTGCCTATGATCAGGGTGCTCATGCCACCTATCTGGGACCTACCGGATCGCAGATAGGTGTGAAAGAATCGATGAAAGATACGGCCCGTGTACTCGGGAGAATGTACGATGGTATCGAATATCGTGGATTTGCTCAGGATGTTGTTGAAGAATTGGCTAAATATGCCGGTGTACCTGTTTGGAACGGTTTGACCAATGAATTCCATCCGACTCAGATCCTGGCTGACTTCCTGACTATGTCGGAACATACCGATAAACCCCTGAACAAAGTAACTTTTGCTTATTTGGGAGATGCTCGTTTCAATATGGGTAATTCTTTGATGGTCGGTGGTGCTAAAATGGGTATGGATGTTCGGATTGTTGCACCTAAAGCTTTACAACCGGCTGCCGAATTGATCGCTACTTGTCAGGAGATTGCAAAGGAAACGGGTGCAACGGTGACTGTAACCGATAATGTAGAAGCTGGAGTGAAAGGATGTGATTTCTTATATACCGACGTATGGGTATCTATGGGAGAACCTGCCGAAGTATGGGCAGAACGGATTAAATTGTTGATGCCTTATCAGGTGAATGCAAAAGTGATGGAAATGACAGGAAATAAGAATTGTAAATTTATGCACTGTCTGCCCGCTTACCATAATCTGGAAACTCAGGTAGGTCGTGATGTACATAAACAATTCGGCCTGAACGGTATCGAAGTGACGGAAGATGTATTCGAATCTCCGAATTCTATCGTATTCGATGAAGCTGAAAACCGTATGCATACGATTAAAGCTGTGATGGTTGCCACTCTGGGTGACTAAAATGAACTCTCGGCAAAAGAAATGTGTCAGGTTTTCCCTGGCACGTTTTTTTGTTTTCAGTAACCTAAGGTTAACTTATCTTATTGGTCCTGCTATTTCTTTTTGGAATTTATAGATAGCAAAAGTACTGGCAGGAATGGTTTGCTACAGCGTTTTGCCGGAAAATTGAATCGGAAATTCGTCCGGTTGGATCAAATTGGACTGCTCCAGGGTGTTTTCTAGTCTCGGTTCATTGGACCGGAGTTGGATGCAAGTTCCGTTTGTCAGTCTTTCCTGGGGGGTCAATCCGTCGAAATTGAATGCCAGCTTCTGAGGTTGCCCGGAAGTATTGACTACCTTCACAATAATTTCCCGGGTATCGTTATCCCAAACCGCGCTGGCAAAGAGGCCGTACTGATCGTCATTGCCGGCAACAGGCTTTTGATTCATCGTTAGGGGGAGTACCTGATTACCTTTATTTCTCGAAAATAGTTGTTGTACATAATAACTACTAGTGCGTACGGCATGTAGATTGTCGAACCAAATCATATCCGGTCGCCATTGCCATCCCTCTGTACGGGCAAAGAGAGGTGGTGCATAAGTGGCCATGTGGATTACGTCGGCGTTCCGTTCCATTCCCGTCATAAAGGCTGTTTCCAAAAGTGCTGCATTGAAATGATTCCATTTTTTCCCCTGACCATGACAAGCATACTCTCCTGCTAAAACTTTAGGACCTTTACGGTCATATCGATCATACCGGTTACCTTGGGATAAAAACCAGCTTTCCGGTCTGTAAAAATATTCGTTGACCAGGTCTACTTGTAGGCGTTTTATTTCCGGCCATAGATAGTCGAATTGATCTCCTTCGGAATTCGGACCCGAACTGCCGATAATCTGAATTTCCGGATAGGTATTCCGGATGGTCCATTTCTGCCCGTATTTTGCCCCAGGTTGTACTCGGAGTCGGAGTACCGTTAGCGAACTCGATCAAATCCAAAGCATTCTGAATATAAGGAGCGAGATCGTCGGGAGCTATGTGAGCAGAAGCATCGTTATTCTGGAACTGGCAAGCCGGGCCATAGCTTAAAACCGGAAGTGGTGTCGCTCCGATTTCTTCGGCTAATTGGAAAAACTCAAAAAATCCCCAACCGTAACTTTGGTAATTTACAGCTTCTTTCCCGTCAGGTATACGTGTCCAGACGCTGAAGCGGTATTGTTCTCCTTTTTTTACACCGATACCGAAATAACCTTCATTTTCCAGGCTTGTCCATTTATGGGGATAACCGGAGGGAGAGAGGCGAACATAATGAGGGTTGTATTCGAACGGACCGTCATTCTTTACTTCTAGCTTTCCGAATGTTTGCCAGCCCATCAAAGATTAAGGGAATTCGAAAGAGCGGTTTTTGATTAATTCTGCATACAATCTTCCGTCTGCACCATAATTGATGTCTTCAAAAAAGAGACCGTACATGGTAAGCTGAATGGGAGCTCCCGGTTTGTAGGTCGAAATGTTCATTTCGTGGATTTGACTTTGTACCAATAGGTGGGCGGACAAAAATAAGCCTGTAAATAATCTGTTGAGTTTTATCATTGTTTGGCAAATTTTGAATTTTATGTAATAATACATTCAAAAATTTATTTTTTAGGTAGAAAAATACTTGTAAAAGGTCAGTGTATAGCTAAACATTATAAAAACGTAATTTCAACACTTATGTTTGTTGTGCTGAGGGAGAAGGGATAATCAGCATAATTTTAAATCGATGAATTGGGGGAAATGTATAATTTTAGGTATATTGCAGACATAAATGTAAGGCAATAACCTTTGAAATTGACTTGAGCAAAAGCAAGTTGATAGGGGGTGGATAATTTTTTAGAAAGATGAGGAACGTTTGTATTTTTTTGCTTATGGTATGCAGTCTATACGCTTGCAAAGAGGGATGCGGAAACAAGGAAGTGAATGCAGATCTGACGATATCTTTTCCCCCTTCTGTTAACACACCTATCCTGGAATATATCGATACTGTAAAATACTTGAAATTGGAAGATAAAGACGAAGCTTTACTGGCTTATGTAAATAAAATGGTTTGCAGGGAAGATAAGATCTATCTGGGGGATTTTTCCAATCACAAAATAGTTGTCTATGATACAATAGGAAGGTTTCAGTATGTGATCGACCGGCAGGGGCGTGGCAGTGGAGAATATCTTCAGATCAAAAGTTTTGCCGTCGACGACTCCTGTCTTTATGTGTTAGATACTTTTCTGCCCGGTCTTCATGTTTTTGACAACCGGACAGGGGCCTATGTTGCCAAGAAAAAAATGGCTTTTATTGCTTGGGATTTCGAGACTTTGAGTCGGGGACGGATGATTTTTACTTTTTGTTTTTTCAAAGATGGGCATTTACCCCCCTCTCAACCTTCTTATCGTCTTTTGATTACGGACAACGATCTGAATATTATTCAACGCCTGTTGCCTTTTGAGGAAGAAGGCGATCCTATAGGAAAAGAGGTCTATTTTACTTCAAACGACCGGGAAGTGGTTTTTAATTGGTGTATGAACGATTCGTTCGTTATACTGGATAAAGCAAATCCGGATAGTCTGAGAAGAATCCGGATCGATTTCGGTGTGAATCAGATTCCGGAATCTTACCGCGGGGACTATGACTTGATAATCGGAGGTTCTTGTAACTATATATACGAAACTCCGGTTGTTGACGGAGACTATATCGCAATGGAAGTAAGGAAAAAAGATTTGGACGAATGTTATCTTTTTCATGTACCGTCCGGGCAGTTGCTTGCAAATCCTTCCGAAGTTTCCTCTCCTTATATGGCTTTTCCGGATTGCTGTGATACTCAGGGACATTTTATCGAAGCGATCGTCAATAAAGAGTTTTACGACGAGCACGTCGAATCCGGTTTTCCCCGGGCTGATGCAGAGTTCGAAAAACATTTGGAGGATGGGATGGCTTTGTTAATTTATAAAATGAAAAAGTAACTCGGGGTGCTAGAAATACTCCGCGGTTAAGCTTAAAAATATTAAACTGTCATCGAGACTTTAGGGTAATCCTTTATAACCATAGTGTCCATGCGTTTACAGATTTTGCGGGTAGGTATACCGTTTGTTTGTCTCCGGTACGAGGATATATTTTCGACATCATTTTATTTGTTTTTTAATAGTGTTTCTTTTCAGATAGACGATGGATTGTAAGGCCAATAAAATTACAAAAAGATATTCAGCCGTTAAGTATAGCGTTAGTGTGGTATTTGTACTGTTATTTAATCCATACAGATAAATTAAGTATATGCCTGTTGCGATGGCCTGAAATATAAAAGTGATCTTTGTTTTTCCGGTACCACCGACTGCATTGAGGTAAACATAACCGGGTAAAGCAAATGAATAATTCAGCAATGTGACAACCAAAGGTGCAACAGCCGATTGTATCAATGATTCATCGGTTGTATAGATTCCGATAATCGATCGGTGGCAGATCAGGACAATGCCAATCAAGGGGATACCGATGGAATACCCCAATTTTAGAATTTTTCGGCAGATAGGGAAGAGATTTGCTTTTTCTCCTGCTCCTATGGAATTACTGACTAATGCTCCGGTGGTGACAGCGAAGGAATTAACGATGACAAAAAATAGAGCGGAGACACTTCTGGTGATATTAGAAACAGCTAATTCGGTTTTACCTAAATGTTCGATACCTACAAAAAACAGGAACCAGGGGGCTACACTGATAAAAGCATGAGACATGCTCCATACCGATAATTTGAGTACTGCGATGAGTAATTGTCCATCATAGACTGTCCGTAAACCATATTTTATTTTGTCTGTTTTTATCCACATATAGATGCATAAGGTAATGAAAGACCCTCCTTCTGCCAGTGAAGAGGCGATAGCCGCTCCGGATATGCCTAAATGCTGCATGAATATCAGGAAGTAGTTGAGAGGAATATTGATCCCTATTGCAACGATAGCTGCTCCTGATAGAGCCCGGGTATACGTTATGCCGACAAGGAAGGAACGTATAGCTAAAAAAGGAAATGAAAACAATAATCCCAGGCTACGCCAATCCAGATATCGGATAATTGCCTGGTAAATTTCGGGAGAATTGATCGATCTTTTGAAAATGACTGGCGAAACGATATGTACCGTTAGGTAAAGAAAGAGGGCTAGTCCCATTAGAAACAATAACCCTTGAAAAAATATTTTGCCTGTTTCTTGGTAATCTTGTTCTCCGTTTTTTCGGGCAATCATCACTTGCAATCCGATACTGAATCCGAACCCAAGCATATAAACGGCCAGATAATAAATTCCGGCAATGGCAGAAGCTCCTAATTCTATTTCTCCGACATGGCCTAAAAAGACTGCATCTGTAATATTGATCAGCTGTTCCATTAAAATGCTCATCATTACCGGAAAGTTGATGAGCCAGATTTGTTTATAGGTATAATTCATCGCTCAACTGTAAATAGTGCGGTCTGACTTGCTGTACACAAGCAGTTGCCTCAGTTCGTAAATTCATAAATAAAAGGATATAAAACTCAGGACAAATTTTTGGAAATATTTGTCTGATAGCTGAATAGCTTTATCATGTGGAGCTATTCGTCGAGCGTAGCTATATACAGAGTTTCATTGGAAGTGAATACTTTTTGTTAAGCGATTGCAGGACAAAAGTATAGAAAATAATTCTGTTTCGATGATCGTGTTTCCAACTTTTTTAGAATCAAGATTGTTTTATTAAAAATGAATAGATTTGCAAAGATGGAAAAACAAGGAAAATACACACTTTTTGAAACACTATCTGCACTATCTGGGAACTACCGGATTCGGGTACTTTCGCTTGGGTGAGTGGAAAAAGAAAAAGTCCCAAAGTATTAAACCTCAGGACTTTTCTTGTTTTTCCTCTTTATCAAGCGGTGCGTACGGGACTCGAACCCGCGACCCCAGGCGTGACAGGCCTGTATTCTAACCAGCTGAACTACCGCACCAAAATTATTTTCATCATTTCAAAAAAGCGGTGCGGACGGGACTTTAACTTACACAATCAAGAAATCTTATAAAACTGCAATATATTGATAATAATCAAGTTATTACAAATAAACTATATTACTAAATATCATTAAATACCTTTTGCTGTTTCAATTATTGGGTGTATATTTGGGTGTTGATTTTAATACACCCAGCTATGAACATCAAGAGAAACATCATCTTTTCATTGGAAAGCCGCAAGAAGAACGGAGTGCCAATCGTGGAGAATGTCCCTATCCGTATGCGTGTTGTTTTTGACAGCCACCGCATCGAGTTCACAACAGGCTACCGCATTGATGTTACCAAATGGGATGCCGACAAGCAGCGTGTAAAGAACGGATGTACCAACAAACTGAAGCAAAGCGCATCGGAAATCAATGCTGACTTGCTGAAATACTACACCGAAATCCAGAATATATTCAAGGAGTTCGAGGTGCAGGGATTTATGCCGACTACCGAGCAGGTAAAGGATGCGTTCAACAGATTGCACAATGGGAAAAAGGAAGATGAGGAACAGGCTACGGTGGTTTTTCTGCCTTTGGAGGTATTTGATGAGTTCATCAAGGAGTGCGGTACGCAAAACGGCTGGTCTGATGCCACCTATGAGAAATTTGCCGCAGTCAGGAAACATCTTGAAAAATTTGACAAGGGGCTGACATTTGAATCGTTGGACGAGCCCAAGCTGACAAAGTATGTGAATTTCCTGAAAGACACCGAAGATATGCGGAACACGTCCATCATGAAACAGGTCGCTTATCTGAAATGGTTTCTGCGCTGGTGTACCAAGAAAGGGTATTGCATGAACAATGCCTATGAAGATTTCAATCCCAAATTGCGAAGCACACCGAA